>NZ_CP083808.1:300000-527897 GCF_020149765.1 Pantoea agglomerans | reverse complement strand
TCGAAGTCTTCAGTGGAGAGGGTACGAATAGATTCGTTAAACTGCTGACGACCGGCGTTGTTCACCAGAATATCCAGCCCGCCCAGCTTCTCTACCGCCTGTTTAACCAGCGACTGGCAAAAGGCTTCATCGCGGATATCGCCAGGGATCGCCACGGCTTTGCGGCCTTCTGCTTCAATCAGCTGAATAACTTCTGCCGCGTCAGACTCTTCTTCAGGCAGATAGTTAATCGCCACGTCAGCCCCTTCACGGGCGTAGGCGATAGCGACGGCGCGGCCGATACCGGAATCGCCGCCGGTAATCAGCGCCTTACGTCCGGTCAGGCGGCCCGTGCCGCGATAGGTGGTTTCCCCGTGGTCCGGAACCGGATCCATTTTGCTGGCAAGTCCTGGCACAGGTTGTTTCTGGCCCGGAAAAGAGGGTGTTGGAAATTCAACCGGGACGAGTGTTTTGTCGTTTTGATTACTCATGCTTCGCTCCTTGCACATCGTTTTCGGATAAGAATAAGCCTGGCACATATGTGAGGTTTGTCACATTTAATTTCGCGCTGGCTTATTAAATCCACCTGTTTAGGGATCAGCATTAATAATAAGACGCCTTTTTGAGTTTAAGGGCGAGCAGCGCTGTTTTTTTTGCCACGGCTATTTAACTGACGGTTTAGTAAACGATTTATATAACCTGCGGTGACTTGAGGTTGCCAGCGAGTGCTGAGAGAGGGCAAGTGTTTAAATCCTATTAACTTCAGTTGCTTGGATATTGTTTCTGCTTTTGCGTCTGCGGAAATATATAAATTTATTCTGGCCTGGTTTTTCAGCTGCGGCCGCTTTGTCTGGCGATGGCCGCGTACGCCGCTGCGGCGAGAAATTATATTCACTCGCCCTAAGCAAACCGGTAATTAATTTTTTTTTGACGGCAGCGTGGCGCGGGTGGAAAAATCGCGCGCATATTTATGCTGCGCGTCAGGTTCATAAAGGCAGAATACGCTGTATTTACTGCGGTTTCCCGCCGCCTGCCCCGCGCCTTTGCGTTAACCTGAAGGCTCACTTTCTGCATCGGGCAAATAAGGAGCGCGACGTGAGCGCGTCGACGGGAATTTCACTTAAAATTATGGCGACCCTTAGCTCGACGCTGATGCTTGCCTGCGTAAAAGGGCTGGAGGGGGCGCTGCCGGTCGGGGAGGTGATCTTCTTCCGCTCGCTGGTAGGCGTAATACCGCTGCTGCTATGGCTGACCTTTCAGGGCGGCATTATTCAGGGAATAAAAACCCGCAATGTGAAAGGGCATATCGGGCGCGGCCTGGCGGGCACCTGCAGCATGTACCTGAGCTATCTCTCGCTGATTTATATCTCCCTGACCGACGCCACCGCCATCAACTACGCCGCGCCGCTGTTCACCGTGCTGCTTGCCGCCGTGGTGCTGCGTGAAAAGGTGCGGCTCAACCGCTGGCTGTCGGTGGTGGCCGGTTTCGCGGGGATCGTGATTATGCTTTCCGGCCACCTGTCGCTCAGCGGCCCGCCCAGGCTGACGGTGGCCAGCCTGGCCGCTTCCGTCGGCGTGCTGCTGGCGCTGCTCTCGGCGCTCTGCACGGCGGGCGCGCTGATTCAGATCCGCTATCTGAGCGGCAAGGAGAAGCCGGGCGCGATCGCCTTCTGGTTTACCGCTATGACCGGCGCCACCTCGCTGCTGACGCTGCCGTTTGGCTGGCGCTTTCCGCAGGGCGAGCAGCTGCTTCTGCTGCTGGGATGCGGCGTGTGCGGCGGACTGACGCAAATTTTGCTGACGCTGAGCATGCGCTACGCTGACGCCTCGCTGCTGGCCCCGTTCGATTACAGCTCGCTGCTCTGGTCGGTGATTATCGGCGTGATTTTCCTGGGCGCGCTGCCGGAAAAGCTCACCCTGATCGGTGCCAGCCTGGTGGCGTTCGCCGGTATCTACTCGGTTTTAAGCGAGCGGCGCCGGGTGGCGTCAGCGCGATTCACTGCCCGCAGCGAGACCGCTGATTAACACGCCGTACTTGACGTCGGGCAGGCAGTTGCCCTACAACTAATGGCCGTCGGGGGAGTCTCGCCAGAGAGACTGAGAGGCTAATAGCGCAGCGCGCGGTTTAGCGACCCTTTGAACCTGACCCAGTTGATACTGGCGTAGGAAGACTTGTATCTCATTGTTTTTACGCTTTATGAGATGCCTGCCGCGCGAGCTCGATCATTGCTCACGCTCTTTCCCTTCACGTATCACGGGTCGTCAACGTCGAGGCCAGCGTGAACCTAACTCTATTTCAAACACTTTTCTCTGTCAGGACCGCGTCATGAGCCGCTGGTCGGTACTCGGCAGCGGCGTCGCCGGGCTATGCGTCGCCACGCTGCTGGCTGAACAGGGCGAAACGCCAGAGGTAATCGTCAGCGACGAGACCCCCGCGTCGCACTGGGCAGGCGGTATGCTGGCGCCTTTTTGCGAAGGGGAGAGCGCGCCTGAACAGGTTATCGACCTGGGGCAGCGCGCCGCCGGATGGTGGGCGCAGCGGGTTGACGGCGTCGCGCATCAGGGCACGCTGGTGGTGGCGTCGCCGCGCGACGCGGCGGAGCTGACGCGCTTTGCCCGCATGACGCGGCAGCACCAGTGGGCGGATCCCGCGCAGCTTGAGCCTGAGCTGGCGGGGCGCTTTGCGCGCGGCCTGTTTTTTCCCGATGAAGCGCATCTTAATCCGCGCGACGCCCTGCGCCAGCTGCGCGCCAGCCTGGAGGCGCGCGGCGTCGCCTTTCACCGCGGTAAACCAGGCGGAACCCTTATCGACTGCCGCGGCATTCACGCCGTGGAACGTCAGCCTGAACTGCGCGCGGTGCGCGGCGAGATGCTGATCCTGCAGTGCGACGAACTTCATTTCTCCCGGCCGATCCGGCTGCTGCATCCGCGTTTTCCCTGCTATCTGGTGCCGCGCGCCGGGGGCCGCTTTATGCTCGGCGCCACTATGGTCGAGAGCGACGACGCCAGCCCGATTAGCGCCCGCGCCATGATGGAGCTGCTCAGCGCCGCCTGGAGCATCCACCCGGCGCTGGCCGAAGCGCGCATTGTCGAGAGCGGGACGGGACGGCGTCCCGCCTATCGCCATAACCTGCCCGAAGTGCGCTACCGCGACGGCGTTTTCTCCCTTAACGGCATGTACCGCCACGGTTTTTTGCTTGCGCCCGCCATGGCGCAGCAGCTTATACAACTGCTTAGTCAGGAGTCGAATGATGCAAATCGAACTTAACGGTCAGCGAGTGGAAACCGAGGCGGCGACGGTCGCCGCGCTGCTGCAGGAGCGTCAGATCGACGCCGCCTGCGTCGCCAGCGCCTATAACGGCCAGTTTTTGCCGCGCGCGCAGTATGAGAGCCAGCGGCTGGAGGCGGGGTGCCGTCTCGAAGTGCTGTCGCCGATGCAGGGAGGCTAAACCATGTTCTACGGCTTTGTTCCCCGTTCGCGTTTTCTGCTTGGCACCGCTGGCTACCCGTCGCCCGCTGTTTTGCAGCAGGCGATCTGCGCTGCGGAGGCGGAGATCATCACCGTCAGCCTGCGGCGCGAAGGCAGCCAGGGCGGCGCGTTTCGCGATCTGCTCAGCCAGCTCAACCGCCGCGTGCTCCCCAATACCGCTGGCTGCCACAGCGTGAAAGAGGCGGTGACCACGGCGTATATGGCGCGCGAACTCTTCGACACCCCCTGGATAAAGCTGGAGGTGATCGGCAACGCCGACACGCTGCAGCCCGATCCCTTCGCGCTGGTAGAGGCGGCACGCATTCTCTGCGCGGACGGCTTCCAGGTTTTTCCCTATACCACCGAGGATGTGATTGTCGGCGAAAAGCTGCTGGAGGCGGGCTGCGAAGTGCTGATGCCCTGGGGCGCGCCCATCGGCTCTGGTCAGGGGCTGCGCAATATCGAAGGGCTGCGCAGCTTCCGCGCCTGGTTCAGCGGGGTGCCGCTGGTGATTGACGCCGGTATCGGCGCGCCGAGCCAGGCGGCGCAGGCGATGGAGATGGGGTTTGACGCCATTCTGCTCAATACCGCGGTGGCGAAAGCGCAGGATCCGGCGGCGATGGCGGGCGCCTTCGCGGATGCGATCCGCGCGGGGCATCAGGCGCATCAGGCGGGCCTGATGGAGCGGCGCGATATGGCCGCCGCGTCAACGCCAGTGTTTGGTCTGGCGCAGCTCAGCTAACAGGACAAGATGATGAATCGTTATCAGCGGCAGCAGATGCTGCCGGAAATCGGCGAGGCGGGAGAGCGGCGGCTGCGCGCCGCGCGCGTGCTGGTGGTCGGCGCGGGCGGGCTGGGATCGGCGCTGCTGCCGCTGCTGGCGGGGGCGGGCGTCGGCTTTCTGCGCATCTGGGACCCTGACCGGGTGGAGCTGCACAATCTGCATCGCCAGACGCTCTACACCGAGGAGGATGTTGGCCAGCCGAAGGCGTTTTGCGCCGCGCGTGCGCTGGCCGCGCGCAACCGCGACTGCATCACCGAGGCGCAGCAGCAGGCGCTGCGCGCCAGTACCGTCGGGCAGGCGCTGTCGCAGGTGGACCTGGCGATCGACGCGGCGGACAGCTTCGCCGTGACCTATACGCTCTCCGACGCCTGCCAGCTGCGCAATATTCCGCTGATCAGCGCCTCGGTGCTGGGACGGCAGGGCTATGTCGGTGGCTTTTGCGGCACCGCGCCGGGCTATCGTGCCCTGTTTCCGCGGCTGCCCGCCTCGGCCGCCAGCTGTGCGACCGCGGGCGTTATGGGGCCAGCGGTGGCAACGCTGGGCGCGATGCAGGCGCAGATGGCGCTCAGCGTGCTGCTTGGCCTGACGCCGTCGCCGCTCGGTAGCCTGGTGAACTGCGACTTTAGCCAGTGGCACTTCCGCGCCTTTCGCTTTGACGACGCACAGGAGCCGACGCAGCCCGCCGTTCCCTTTATCGATCGCGATCTGCTGCGTGACGATGACTGTATCCTTGAGCTGCGCAGCCTGGCGGAAGCGCCGCACAGCGTGGCGGCGCAGGTCGAGCGGCTGCTGCCTGAGGCGATCGCCACATGGCAGCCGCCGGTCGGTCGGCGCGTGGTGCTGGTGTGCGCCAGCGGCATTCGGGCGGCGAAGGCGGCGGACGCGCTGGCGCAGCGCGGCGTCAGCCAGCTGGCGATTATCGCGGCGAACCAGCTATGAGCCTGACGCCGTGCGGCCCCGATATTCTCTTCGACGACGTCACCTTCGGCTGGCAGAGCAAACCCCTCTGCGCGCGCTTTAGCCTGCGGCTGCGCGGCGGCAAAACCAGCGCGCTGCTGGGCCGCAGCGGCGCGGGCAAGAGCACGCTGCTGCGACTGGCGGCGGGTCTGTCGACGCCGCAGCAGGGAGGCGTCAGCAGCTCGCTGCCGGGGGCGCTGTCGCAGCAGGTCGCCTGGATGGGGCAGCGTGACGATCTCTATCCCTGGCTGTCGGTGCGCGACAACGTCATGCTCAGCGCACGGCTCAACGGCCAGCGGCCCGACGGCAAACGCGCCGAGGCGCTGCTGGCGCAGGTTGACCTCGCCGGGCTGGGGGATGCGCGGCCCGATTCCCTCTCCGGCGGCATGCGCCAGCGCGTCGCGCTGGCGCGCACCCTCTATCAGGATCGCCCGGTGGTGCTGATGGATGAGCCGTTCGCCGCGCTCGACGTGATGACCCGACTCCGTCTGCAGAGCCTGACCGCCGGGCTGCTGCGCGGTAAAACGCTGCTGCTGGTGACGCACGATCCGCTCGAGGCGTGCCGCCTGGCGCATGATATCTGGCTGCTGGAGGATGTGCCGCTGCGCGTCCGCGACGTGCCCGCCCCCGATGGCGAGGTGCCGCGCGCGGCGCAGTCAGAGGCGATCCTGCGGGCGCAAAGCCAGCTGTTTCAGTTGCTCAGCCATGATTAAGCGCCTGCTAAGCCTGGCCTGGCTGCTGGCGATCGTCGGCGGCGCGTGGCAGCTGGCGCGCTACAGCGGCGTGCCCGCATTTATGCTGCCCTCTCCGCAGGCGGTGGGGCAGGCGCTACGGCAACAGCACGCTCTGCTGGCCCATCACGCGCTCTATACTCTCGGCGAGATTGCGCTGGCGCTGCTGCTGGGCGGCGGCGCGGGCGTGCTGCTGGCGATCGCGATGGCCGCCAGTCCGCTGCTGCGCCGCCTGCTGTTTCCGCTGGTCGCCGCCAGCCAGACCATTCCGGTATTCGCGCTGGCGCCGCTGCTGGTGCTGTGGCTCGGCTTCGGCGTCGCCTCCAAAGTGGCGGTCGCGGCGCTGATCGTCTTTTTCCCGCTCTGTCTGTCGCTGTTTGACGGGCTGTGTCGCACGCCGCCCGGCTGGCTGGAGCTGGCGCAGACCATGAACCGATCGCGGCTGCGGCTGTTTCTGCACGTGCGCTGGCCCGCCGCGCTGCCGAACTTCTTTTCCGGCCTGCAGATGGCGGCGATCCTCGCGCCAGTAGGCGTGGTGATCGGCGAATGGGTCGGTGCCAGCGAAGGGCTTGGCTATCTGATGATGCACGCCAGCGCGCGTCTCGACACGCCGCTCAGTTTCGCCGCGCTGGCGCTGTTAATGCTGCTGGCGCTGCTGTTATCCGGCGTTGTCGCGCTGCTGCGCCGCCGCTTTCTCTACTCTGCATAAGGAATAATCGTGAAAAAAGTGATGCTGATGCTGGCGGCGCTGCTGATCGCTGCGGCCGCGCCCGCCGAGGCGGCGCAGAAGGTGCGCCTGCTGCTCGACTGGTTCGTTAATCCCAACCATGCGGCGATCTTTGCCGCCAAAGAGAGCGGCGCCTTTGCGCGTCAGGGGTTGGACGTCGAGATGATTGCGCCGGCGGACTCCGCCTCGGTGCCGCTGCTGCTTGCGGCAGGGAAGGCGGACCTCGCCGTAGGCTACCAGCCGCAGCTCTACACGCTGGTGGATAAAGGGGTGCCGGCGATCCGCGTCGGCACGCTGATCGACCAGCCGCTCAATACCCTGACCGCGCTGAAAAGCAGCGATATCCACAGGCTAAAAGATTTCGAGGAAAAAACGCTCGGCTACGCTATTCCCGGCTTTGAGGATGTCGCCATCCAGACCATGCTCAGGTCAGCGGGCGTGGACGTTGATAAGGTGAAGTTGATCAACCTCAATATGGATGCCGCCTCGGCGCTGCTCAGCCACAAAATCAGCGGCGCGATGACCATTTATCGCAACTATGAGCTGCTGGAGCTTAAGCAGCAGGGCGCGGATACCCTGACGTTCAAGCCGGAAGATCACGGGGTGCCCGCCTATGACGAACTGATCCTGCTGGCCAACGCTAATACGGCGGCGACCGATCCGCGCATTGGCAAGTTTCTTCACGGGCTGAACGAGGGGGTGGCTTACCTGCGCGCGCATCCGCAAGCGGTCTGGCAGGCATTTATCCGCGCTTACCCGGAACTCGATACGCCGCTTAACCATCAGGCGTGGCAGGCGACGCTGCCGCTGTTCGCCAGCGATGCCGGCCGATTCGACGCGGCGCGCTATCAGGCTTTTGCCCGTTATATGCTGGACAATAAGCTTATCAGCCAGATGGCACCGATGACGCGCTACTCGCTGCCGTCGCAGTAAATGCGCGCTTTGTCTCATGCTCTTTAGCCGACGCGACTAGACTAAAGAAAAAGCATAAGGAGCTTACGATGACAGAGAAGATCAGGCTGGTGGCGGGCGATATTACCAAAATTGAGGCTGACGCTATCGTTAACGCGGCGAACAGCTCGCTGCTCGGCGGGGGCGGCGTGGACGGCGCGATTCACCGCGCCGGCGGGCCGGAGATACTGGAGGCGTGCAAAATCATTCGCAACCGTCAGGGCGGCTGCCATACCGGCGACGCGGTGATCACTACCGCAGGCAAACTGCCCGCGCGCTATGTGATCCATACTGTCGGGCCGGTCTGGAACGGCGGCAGTCAAAAAGAGGCGGAGCTGCTAAAGCGCGCCTATCAGAGCTGCTTTGCGCTGGCGCGCCAGCACGATATCAGAACGCTCGCCTTTCCCAGCATCAGCACCGGCATCTACCGCTTTCCAAAGCAGAAGGCGGCTGAGATTGCGCTGGCGGCGATGCGCGAGGCGCTGGCGGACAATCCCGCGCTGGAAGAGGTGATCGTCGTCTGCTTCGATGAGGAGAATTTCGAGATATATGCCGGACTGCTGAACTAATTCATCACCAGACCAAGGATAAGCAGTACCACAGCCACCACCGCATAGACGCCCGCTCGCGTCAGCAGGTTTTTCTGCTGGCGCTTAACGCCCGTGATTAAGAATCCCAGCGCGATGCAGAGCGCCATAAGCGAAACCAGTAAGTATGCAGACATGCCAGACTCCCGCTAAAAAAAGCCTTATTTAACATAGCAGCAGCGGGGGTGATAGCCGATTTACACTTCTACTAAAAACTTATGCCAGCCCTGGCGTGCCGGCAGGAGGATCCCTGCGGGATAACTCTGTTTGCGTGAACAGTTTCACTTTTCATTTACCGGTGAAAAAAGTGACCAGACTCCGACGCGGCTGAGGATAACGGTAATAAAGCGTGAGGCAGAGATAATCCAGGGGAGGAATAAGCGCAAAGCAATATCGCTCAATAAGTAATGACAAAAAAAGAAGTTTTTATGTCAAGAATAATTCATGCAGAAAATTCCTAAAAAAATTCACCGATTTAAATCAAATCCCGATAAAATGCCTGAACCATCCCGCCTCTTCTTACTGATTTAATGAATTATTATTCTCCTGATGACAGGCATCTGAAGTTGCGCTCGACACGATTTGTCAGGCGCATGTTTGCTATGCGACAGCTGGGCACGATTCTCTGCTTCTATCCCATTCTGTCGGTATTAATGGAGTCAGGAACAAGCCTGAGCATCTGCGCGCTGCTGTTCGTTAACGCCTTTTTCTGGCCCTGGCTGGCGTGGCGGCTGGCGCTCGCCTCGGACGATCCTACCGGTCGCGAGCGCGCTAGCCTGACGCTGGACGCCGCCTTTGGCGGCGTCTGGATTGCGGTAATGGCGATTAGCCCGCTGCCGTCGTTCGTGATCATGGCGATTCTGGTGGCGGATCGCTACGCAGCGGGCGGCTGGGCGCAGCTTATTGCCGCGCTGCGGGCGTTTCTGGTGGCTTTTGCGCTGGTGTGGGCGCTGGAGGGCGCGCCGGTGAATATGAGTTTCAGCACCCGCACGGTGTGGCTGTCGCTGCCGCTCGCGACCTTCTATCTGCTGGCGTTAAGCGTGGTCTCCTATAATCTGACGCTGAGCCTGCGCCTGAAAAATCGCGAGCTGGAGCGTATCGCGCTGATGGATCCGGGGCTGAAAATTCCCAACCGGCGGCTGTTTGAACGCCGTCTGGAGAGCGAGTTTCTGCGCACCCGCCGTGGGGAAAGCGCTGCCTGGCTGATGCTTATTGACGTCGACCATTTCAAAGCGGTTAACGACAGTTTCGGCCATGAAGCGGGGGATTTTTTGCTGGCGGAGATCTCTGCGCTGCTGCGCGACGGTGTCGGCATTGAGGATATTCCGGCGCGCTTCGGCGGCGACGAGCTGTGCGTTATCGTGCGTGATGCCCAGGACGCGGGCATTCTGACGCTGGCGCAAACCCTGAAGGATCGTATCGCGCAGCTCCGTCTGCCCGCCTCGGCTGATTTTTCCTGCACCGTGAGCATCGGCATCGCGCCGGCCAGCAAGGCGGATTCTATCCATCACTGGCTGCGTCACGCCGATGAAGCGCTCTACCAGGTAAAACGCGCCGGGCGCAACGGCGTGCGTCTCTGGCAGCCGGCGTAAGGGCAGAGTGAGGCGCCGATTGCCGCTAGCAGGGCGCAACCGGCGACCTTTTGCGCCACAGAGCGCCAGACCGCTTATTGCTGCGATGCGCCGCAGCCTTAACTAAGCAAGAGGGGGCCTGCGATCGGGGAAAGGGTTATTTTTTGCTGGCCGATCCCGGTTCTGAAATCATACGGTGGCGCTGCGCCTTCTGAGATTCACTTTGCAGACGGTTAAGCACGTCGCCTTCATGTTCGGCCTCATCGCTGCCGTAAACGTATTCATGACCGCTCATCAGCGCGTACCAGGCGCGCTCCGCGACCTCTTCGGGTTTCGTCGGCTGCGACGCGCCAACGGCGGTGTCGCTCTGACCCGCATTTTTAAAGAAATTCGTTTCGGTGGCACCGGGCATCAGCAGGGTCATATTCAGGCCGCTGCCCTTTAGTTCATTGCGAATCGCCCAGAAAAAGGAGTTGACGAAAGCCTTAGACGCGCCATAAACCGCCTCAAAAGGAACGGGCGTCGTCCCTGAAACTGAGGAGGTCATCAGAACGTGGCCGACGCCGCGCTGAATCATATCGGGCAGAAAAATCTTTGACAGATGGACATAAGAATCCACATTCAGCCTGATAAGCTGAAGCTCTTTTTCCAGCGCTGTTCCGCCGATAAAGCCTCCTCCCAGACCCTGACCGGCGTTGATAACAAGCGCATCGATATCTCTGCCGAGGCCGTCGACTTTCTTCTTTAGCGTCTCAATCTCTTCATAGCGGCTGAGATCGGCGGCGTAAGGCTGTACGCGGCCGCCAAATTCCCGCAGCGCTTCACAGGCGTTATTTAGCTTCTCTTCATTTCTGGCGACGGCAATAATATCGTAATCGTTTTTAGCGAAAAGCTTCGCCAGTTCGAAGCCGATGCCGTTTGATGCCCCGGTAATAAAAGCCAGTTTATTGCTCACTCTTTTCCCCTTGTTTTCATGAACGTCTGGTAAGCCTGGCACGAAAAAGGGGCGGATGCGTTTTTGTAACGGGCAGGAGGGGTGAGCCTGAAGGGGTGAGAGGGGGGAACGCGACCTGCGCCTTTTACGCGACGGCCCGCCAGGCGGGGAGATCCCCGCCTGCACAGGGGTTAAATCGCGACGAGGTTTCTGACGCCCTCTGCCGCCATGCTGGCGCCAGCGCCGCGCTGTATAATCTCGCCGCGCGACATAACCAGATAGCTATCCGCTAACGCTGCGGCAAAATCATAAAACTGCTCCACCAGCAGAATCGCCATCTCGCCTCTGCCGGCCAGCTGGCGAATGACTTCGCCGATCTCCTTGATCACCGAGGGTTGGATCCCTTCCGTCGGCTCGTCGAGGATTAAAAGCTGCGGCTTACAGGCCAGCGCCCGGCCAATGGCCAGCTGCTGCTGCTGTCCGCCCGAGAGATCGCCGCCGCGTCGGGCTTTCATCTCCCGCAAGACAGGAAACAGCTGATAGATCTCATCCGGCACCGTTCTGGCCTGCGCGCCAGAAAAGCGGGCCAGGCCTATCAGCAGATTCTCTTCTACCGTCAGGCGCGGGAAAATTTCACGCCCCTGCGGCACCCAGGCGATACCCGCCTGCACGCGCTGGTGCGGTTTACGGCTGTTGATCACCTTATCGTGCCAGCGGATCTCGCCAGATTTCGCCGGGATCAGCCCCATCAGGCATTTTAACAGCGTGGTTTTTCCCACGCCGTTGCGCCCCAGCAGGCAGGTAATCTCGCCCGGCTTCACCTCAAAGGAGAGGCCGCGCAGGATATGGCTTCCACCATAATATTGATTCAGTTCAGAAACTTGCAGCATCTCAGCGCCCCAGATAAACGTCGATAACCCGATCGTCCGCCTGTACCTCGCGCAACGATCCCTCTGCCAGCACCTGGCCCTGATGCAGCACGGTGACGCGATCGGCGATGGTTTCTACAAACCCCATATCGTGCTCGACCACCATAAGCGAGTGCCTGCCCGCCAGGCTGCGGAACAACTCGGCGGTGTACTCGGTTTCCGCGTCGGTCATGCCCGCTGCCGGTTCGTCGAGCAGCAGAAGATGCGGCTCCTGCACCAGCAGCATACCGATTTCCAGAAACTGCTTCTGGCCGTGGGAGAGCAGCCCCGCTCTGCGCTGACGCTCGCCGCTGAGCCGCAGCAGTTGCAACACCTCGTCGATGCGGTCCTGCTGCTCGCTGCTCAGCTTTGCCCGCAGGCTCGCCCATACCGACTTATCGTTTTTCAGCGCAATTTCCAGATTTTCAAACACCGTCAGCGCTTCAAATACCGTGGGTTTCTGAAACTTGCGGCCGATGCCAGCGCGGGCGATCTCAACCGGCGACAGGCGCGTCAGATCGCTATCCTGGTCGTAGAGTACCTGTCCGCTGTCAGGGCGGGTTTTGCCGGTGATCACATCCATCAGCGTGGTTTTGCCCGCGCCGTTGGGGCCGATCACGCAGCGCAGTTCGCCCGCGCCAATCTGCAGCGATAAATCGGTCAGGGCATGAAAACCATCAAATGAGACGTTAATTTTCTCCAGCTGAAGCACCGGGTCGCTTCGATCGCGATGACGATCGGTGGGGCGGGGCTGGGTAAAGGGGATATCAGTCATCATGCCTCCGGCGCAGCAGGCCAATTACGCCGCGCGGCAGCAGCAGCGTGACGAGGATAAATATCAGGCCCAGGAAGAACAGCCAGTATTCCGGGAAGGAGACGGTAAACCAGCTTTTGGCGCCGTTTACGATCCCAGCGCCCAGCAGCGGGCCAATCAGGGTGCCGCGGCCGCCCAGCGCTACCCAGATGGCGGCTTCGATCGAGTTGGTTGGCGACATTTCGCCTGGATTGATGATGCCGACCTGCGGCACATAGAGCGCGCCAGCCAGCCCGCACAGTATCGCCGAAAGGGTCCAGACGAAGAGCTTGAAGCCACGCGGATCGTAGCCCACAAACATCAGGCGGTTTTCCGCATCGCGCACCGCGGTCAGCACCCGGCCAAACTTGCTGCGCGCCAGCGCGAAGCCAGTGCCGAGACTGCACAGCAGCAGCGTCACGGTGGCGATAAACAGCCCGATGCGCGTGCCGGTTGCGGTGACATTAAAGCCGAGCAGGGTAGTAAATCCAGTAAAGCCGTTGTTGCCACCGAAGCCGGTTTCGTTACGGAA
Organism: Pantoea agglomerans; assembly: GCF_020149765.1. Classification (NCBI taxonomy): domain Bacteria; kingdom Pseudomonadati; phylum Pseudomonadota; class Gammaproteobacteria; order Enterobacterales; family Erwiniaceae; genus Pantoea; species Pantoea agglomerans. Next base: position 514,974 of record NZ_CP083808.1, on the reverse strand, counting down.
AAACAGCAGCATGCCTGCGTAGGTCAGCGCCTGGGTCATAATGGAGAAATAGACGCCTTTAATCTTTGAGCGAAAGGCGAAGAAGCCAAACACCAGCGCCAGCAGCCCCGGCACCAGCACGATCAGGCAGAGCGCCCAGGCGAAATGCTGGGTGCCTGCCCAGAACCACGGCAGCGCGTCCCATGACAGAAACGACATAAAAGCGGGCAGGCCTTCGCCCGCCGCCTGGCGCATCAGATACATGCCCATGGCGTAGCCGCCAAGCGCGAAAAACAGCCCATGTCCGAGCGACAACAAGCCGGCATAGCCCCACACTAAATCCAGCGCCACGGCAACGATGGCGTAGCAGAGAATTTTGCCCACCAGCGTCAGGGTATAGGTGGAGATCGCCAGCGGGTGGCTGGCGGGCAGCAGCGCGCAGAACGGCATCACCAGCAGCAGCAGGGTAATCAGGATGCCCAGGCTGGTGCTGAGGCGCGGCGCGTTGCGCGTCAGGGTTAAGGTCAGAGGCTGGCTCATCAGTCAACTACCCTCCCTTTAAAGGCGAACAGGCCCTGCGGCCGTTTCTGTATAAACAGCACGATCAGCACGAGGATAAGAATTTTGCCCAGCACCGCCCCCGTTTGCGGTTCCAGCACTTTGTTAAGAATGCCGAGCCCGAAGGCGGCGACCACGGTTCCCGCCAGCTGGCCTACACCGCCCAGCACCACCACCAGGAAGGAGTCGATAATGTAGCCCTGGCCAAGCTCCGGGCCGACGTTGCCGAGCTGCGACAGCGCGACGCCGCCAAGCCCGGCGATGCCGGAACCCAGGCCAAACGCCAGCATATCGACGCGCCCGGTGGGCACGCCGCAGCAGTCGGCCATCGCGCGGTTTTGGGTAACGGCGCGCACGCTCAGCCCGAGGCGCGTTTTGTTTAGCAGCAGCCAGGTGAGGCCGAGCACGGCAAAGACAAACAGGATCACCGCAAGGCGGTTGTAGGGCAGCACCAGATTAGGCAGCACCTGCAGGCCGCCTGAGAGCCAGCCGGGGTTGGCAACTTCCAGGTTCTGCGCGCCAAACAGCATGCGCACCAGCTGGATCAGCATCAGGCTTATGCCCCAGGTGGCGAGCAGGGTCTCCAGCGGTCGGCCATAGAGGTGGCGGATAATAGCGCGCTCCAGCAGCATACCGATGGCTGCGGTGAGCAGAAACGCCGCCGGCAGCGCCAGCAGCGGATACCACGCCAGCCACTGCGGCGCGAACTGCTGGAACAGGTTCTGCACAAACCAGGTGGCGTAGGCCCCCAGCATCAGCATTTCCCCGTGCGCCATATTGATTACGCCGAGCAGGCCGTAGGTGATCGCCAGCCCCAGCGCAGCCAGCAGCAGGATCGAACCCAGCGACAGGCCGGTAAAGGCCTGGCCGAACAGGTCGCCCCACATCAGCCGGTGTTTGATTTGCTGCAGGCTGGCGGCCGCGGCGGCGCGGACCTGCGCATCGGGTTCGTTGCCGGGAAGGGTCAGGCGCGCAAGGCTCGCCTGCACGCCGGGATCGCTTCCTTCTCCCAGCAGCGTGACGGCGTTGAGGCGTACGGCGGCGTCCGGGCTGGCGAGCTGCAGGCTGGCAACCGCCATCGCTAAGGCTGCATGCACCCGAGCATCTTTCTCCGCGGCGAGGCGCTGTTGGATAAGCGGCAGCTGATCGGCCGCCGCATCGTTTTGCAGCTGCTGCGCGGCGCGCAGGCGGACAGCCGCATCGTCGCTCACCAGCTGGTGGGCGGCGAGCGCGCCAGCGATCAGCACGCGCAGCCGGTTGTTCATAAACAGTTTTTTGGTTTCGCCGCTGGGCTGCGTCGCGCTGTCGAGCGGGATAAGTTTGTCATCCTGCTTGCTGAACGGCTGTTTTTTCTGGTCAATCACCACGCTCTCACTGCGCAGCGCCTGCAGCAGCGGTACGCGGCTGGCCTGCGGCGCGGCGGCCCACTGTTGCAGCAGCGTGGCCTGCCCGGCGCGGCTGGCGGCAGCGAAGTCAGCACCATCCCCCGCCTGCGCCAGCCAGGGCAGCAGCAACAGCAGCAGACCACAAATAAAGGATTTGAAGTTCATCAATACCGCCCTCAGAGTATCGCTAAGCGCCCTTCAGCATGCTGAAGGGCAGAGTATTATTTCGTTGATTTCTCAGGATAATCGGGCTTCTTGTCGTTTCCGGCGATATAGGGACTCCACGGCTGCGCACGGATCGGCTGTTCGGTCTGCCACACCACGTTGAACTGTCCGTTTTCCTCGACTTCGCCAATCATCACCGGCTTATGCAGATGGTGGTTGGTTTTATCCATGGTCAGGGTGAAGCCGTCCGGCGCCTTAAAGGTCTGGCCCGCCATCGCCGCGCGCACTTTATCGACATCGGTGGTGCCCGCTTTCTCTACCGCCTGCGCCCACATATGCAGACCGACGTAGGTCGCTTCCATGGGATCGTTGGTCACTACCGTGCCTGCGTTCGGCAGGTTGTGCGCTTTGGCATAGGCGCGGTAATCGGCGACAAACTTCGCGTTGGTGGGGTTATCCACCGACTCGAAGTAGTTCCAGGCTGCCAGCTGACCGACCAGCGGTTTGGTATCGATGCCGCGCAGCTCCTCTTCGCCCACGGAGAAGGCGATCACCGGAATATCGGTGGCTTTAATGCCCTGATTCGCCAGCTCTTTGTAGAAAGGCACGTTGGAGTCGCCGTTGATAGTGGAGATCACCGCGGTTTTCCCCCCGGCAGAGAACTTTTTGATATTGGATACGATGGTCTGATAATCGCTGTATCCGAACGGCGTATAGACCTCTTCGATATCTTTATCCTGAACGCCCTTGCTGTGCAGGAAGGCGCGCAGGATTTTGTTGGTGGTGCGCGGATAGACGTAATCGGTGCCCAGCAGGAAGAAGCGTTTAGCGCTGCCGCCATCTTCGCTCATCAGGTACTGCAGGGCGGGGATCGCCTGCTGGTTGGGGGCGGCACCGGTATAGAACACGTTTGGCGACATCTCTTCGCCTTCATACTGCACGGGATAGAACAGCAGGCCGTTCAGCTCTTCAAACACCGGCAGCACCGATTTGCGCGAAACCGAAGTCCAGCAGCCGAACACCGCGGCGACCTTGTCCTGCGTCAGCAGCTGGCGGGCTTTCTCCGCAAACAGCGGCCAGTTGGAGGCTGGATCGACCACCACCGGCTCCAGCTTTTTGCCCAGCACGCCGCCGCTGGCATTGATTTCGTCAATGGTCATCAAGGCCATATCTTTCAGCGGCGTTTCTGAAATCGCCATGGTGCCGGAAAGCGAAGATAATATGCCGACTTTAATGGTCTCTGCCGCCTGCGCCCCGAAGGCAAAGCCCAGACTGGCTACGGTGGCGGAGAGCGCAAAAGCCTTAAGCAATGAACGTCTTTTCATCAGTAACCCTCTAAAGTGTAATGGTTTTATTATTCAGTAACCTGAAGCCGGGCCTGCTGTAACATATGCAAAGTGATCTTTCTTACCTCTGCCTTACTCACGGCGATGTGATCGGTCAGAATGCGCTGCGCCTCCTCGGTTTTTTGCTGAAAAATCGCCCGTAAAATCTGAGCGTGTTCACGGTATGTCGCCTCTACCCGATCGTCGCGCGTAAAGTCGAGACGCCGAATGATGCGAATTTTTTCGGTTAACTCGGCGTGGACGCGGGCGATCTCCTGATTGCCCGCCGCCGCCACCAGCGCCATATGAAACGCCTCGTCCTGGGCCGATACCGTGTTGCCCTCTTCAGGGCGTGGATCATCAATCCAGAAGCGCTTCAGGGCGTCGAGCATCTCCGCGCAGGCGAGCGGCGGCAGGGCGCACAGGCGGCGCACCGCTTCGCACTCAATAACGGTGCGAAAATCGTACAGCTCCTCGAAGTATTCGAAGTCAAACGGCTTCACCTGCCAGCCGCTGCGGAACCACACGTCGACATAGCCTTCGCGCGCCAGCCAGAACAGCGCCTGGCGCACCGGCGTGCGGCTCACCTCCAGCCGCTCGGCGATCTCGTTTTCGCTGAAGCGGTCGCCGGGCATCAGGCGGAAGGCAAAGATGTCCTGCTTTAGCGCCTGGTACACTTTTTCCGCCAGGGCTTCGGGACGGCCTTTGCTGCGCGGGCGTTGATTCATCTGCGCTCCTTATTCCAGCCAGAGCAGGGCGTCGCCCGGACTTACCGGACGTCCAGCCTGGCAGGCGATGCGTTTCACCGTGCCCGCCTGCGGCGCGACAATCTGAAGCTCCATTTTCATCGCCTCGACGATAATCAGCGTCTGGCCCGCCTCTACCGCCTCGCCCGGTTGCACCAGCACTTTCCAGATGTTGCCGTTCATGTCGGCGCACACGGCCAGCGCCTGGTCATCGGGTTCGGCGATCGTCAGCGTCTCTTCGCTGGTGAGCGGCGCCTCTTGCTCCTCCTGCGCCCAGCGCGTCACTTCCTGCTCAAAGGCGGCGCTCTGGCGCTGGCGAAAGGCGCTGATCGACGCCGCGTTTTCGGCCAGAAACTGGCGATGGGCGGCGAAATCAAACAGGGTTTCTTCGATACGCACGCTGGCGCGCCCTTCGCGGAAGTCATCGCGCAGCCGGACAAGCTCTTCTTCCGTGACCGGATAGAAGCGCACCTGATCGAAAAAGCGCAGCAGCCAGGGCTCCTCCGCCGCGAACTGATCGTTTCTGAGGAATTTGTTCCAGATTGGCAGCGTGCGGCCCACCAGCTGATAACCGCCGGGGGAGTCCATACCGTAGATGCACATGTACATGCCGCCGATACCCACGGTGCCTTCCGCCGTAAAGGTACGTGCCGGGCTGTATTTGGAGCTGAGCAGGCGATGGCGCGGATCGACGGGCACCGCGCAAGGCGCGCCCAGATAGACGTCGCCCAGGCCCAGGATAAGATAGCTGGCGTCAAAAAGGGTATCGCGCACCGCGTCGCGGCTTTCCAGACCGTTGATGCGCTGGATAAAGTCGACGTTGTTGGGCAGCCAGGGCGCGCTGGCGCGCACCGTCTCTTTATAGCGCTCTACCGCACCGAGCGTGGCGCTGTCTTCAAACGCCATTGGCATCCAGACGATGCGCGACGGCACTTTCAGCTCGCTGACGTCGCCAAGCTCCGCCTCCAGCTCCAGCAGCAGAGTCATCAGCTGTTTCTGGCTGAGGATCAGGCTGTCGTAGCGCACCTGCAGCGAGCGCACCCCAGGCGATAACTCCTCTATACCGGGCACGGCGCGCGCGCGCAGCGCATTCATCAGCAGATGCACGCGCAGGCGCAGCGCCAGGTCCAGCACGTTGTCGCCATATTCGATCAGCACATATTTGTCGCCGGCCTGGCGCCAGACGACGGCCGGCGTGGTGTCGGTAGCGGGCAGCGCCGCCAGCAGCGTGGCGGAGCCAGACGCCGTTGCCGCCAGCGACGGCACCGCAAACGAGGCGGCGTGATGGCTGCGAAGGGTGGCGATGCACGCAGCCTGCGCTTTTTCCAGCGCCACCGCTTCGTCCACGCCGACAGGATGGAAGCGAATGCGATCGCCAGGCTTAACCTGACCCACTTTCCACAATTCAGCTTTGGCGATGGTGACCGGGCAGACAAAGCCGCCGAGGCTGGGGCCGTCGTGGGTCAGGATCACCGGAAAGTCGCCGGTGAAGTTCACCGCGCCAATGGCGTATTCACAGTCGTGGACGTTCGAGGGGTGCAGCCCGGCCTCGCCGCCGTTGGCGCGGGTCCAGGTCGGTTTAGGCCCCACCAGACGCACGCCAAGACGGTTGGAGTTGTAGTGCACCTGCCAGTCGCTGGCAAAGAACGTATCGATAGCGGCCTGGGTAAAGAAGTCTGGCGCGCCGTGCGGACCGTAGAGCACGCCGATACGCCATTCGCTGCCGTAGTGCGGCACCAGCGCGGGATCGAGCGCCTGCGGTGCGCTGACCGGCGCGGGCGTGGTGCAGGCCGCCAGCCGGGGCTGAGAGATGGGCAGCATATCGGCCACGCGCAGCGTGCGTCCGGTGTGGCCGCCGAACTGGCCGAGCGAAAAGGTGGAGCGGCTGCCCAGATATTCCGGTACGTCGAACCCATTGCGGACCGCCAGATAAGTGCGGCAGCCGCTTTGTGCGCGACCTAACGTCAGGGTTTGCCCGGCGCTCACCGCTACGGGCTGCCAGTAGTCCAGGCTTACATCATCCAGGGTTGCCGGACAGTCGGCGCCGGTCAGGGCAATCACCGCATCGCTGTGAAAATGCAGCGTCGGCCCTTGCAGGGTAAACTCAAGTCCGGCGGCGCTGTCGTGGTTGCCCACAATCCGGTTGGCGAGGCGGAAGGCAAAATCATCCATCGGGCCGGAGGGCGGTACGCCGATATCCCAGTAGCCGAGGCGGCCCGGATAGTCCTGAATAGTGCTGAAGGTGCCCGGCTGCAGCACCTCTATTACGCTGGCGGACGGGGTAAAGCCGTCAAGAAAGCGGGTCCAGACGCTGCCGCTGCGGAAGGCGTCGGTGGCGACGATTTGCCGCAGATAGTCGAGGTTGGTGGCGATGCCGTGCAGCTGGGTGGCGTCGAGCGCCTGCTGCATTTTCGCCAGCGCCGCGTCGCGCGTCTCTGCATGGACAATCAGTTTGGCGATCATCGGATCGTAAAATGCGGAGACCTTTGCGCCGACGTCGATCCCGCTATCCACGCGCACATCATCCGGGAAAAGGACGCCGGTGAGCGTGCCCGGCGCGGGCTGGAAGTTTTTCAGCGGATCTTCGGCATAGATGCGCACTTCAATTGACGCGCCGACAGGCGGCTGCTGCAGGCGCGCCCAGTCAATGGCGTCGCCCGCCGCGACCTGCAGCATGCACTCCACCAGGTCGAGGCCGGTGACGCATTCGGTTACGGGATGTTCGACCTGCAGGCGGGTGTTGACTTCAAGAAAGTAAAACGCATCCTGTTCGGCGTCATAGATATACTCCACGGTGCCTGCGCTGCGGTAGCTGACCTGTTCGCCCAGCCGCACCGCGGAGGCCAGCAGGGCCTCGCGCGTGGCCTGGGGAAGATGGGGCGCCGGAGTTTCTTCCACGACTTTCTGATTACGGCGCTGAAGCGAACAGTCGCGCTCGCCAAGCGCAACCACCTTGCCGCTGCCGTCGCCAAAAATCTGCACTTCAACGTGACGGGCGCGATCGATGCAGCGCTCAAGAAATACCCCTGCATCGCTGAAGAACTGTTCGCCGAGGCGGCGCACGCTTTCCCAGGCGCTGCGCAGCGCCTGCTCATCCGCACAGCGCGTCAAACCAATACCGCCACCGCCCGCCGTGCTTTTCAGCATCACCGGATAGCCGATGCGTGCCGCCGCGCCGATCGCCTCCTCTAACGAATTGAGCAGCGGCGTGCCGGGCGTCATCGGTACGCCCGCCTGAGCGGCCAGTTCCCGTGCGCGATGTTTCAGGCCGAACTCGCCAATCTGCTGCGCCGTCGGGCCGACAAAGGCGATACCCGCCGCTTCGCAGGCGGCGGCAAACGGCAGGCTTTCAGAGAGGAAGCCGTAGCCGGGCCAGATCGCTTCCGCGCCGCTCTGTTTCGCCGCGGCCAGAATTTTATCGATACGCAGATAGCTGTCGGCAGCTTTATCGCCGCCGAGCGCGATCGCCACATCCGCCTCTTTGACGTGGCGTGCGTTGCGATCGGCATCGGAGTAGACGGCAACGCTTTTCACACCGAGGCGTTTCAGGGTGCGAATCGCGCGGCAGGCAATCTCGCCACGGTTGGCGATCAGAACGGTGCTGAACATGGTTATTTACTCCCCTGAGAGGCGAGCCAGTTGCGCCAGCCGCCAAATTCGGTGATCTCCAGCGCCTGCGCCAGCACCGCCGGTTCACAGATAAAGCCTTTCACAACGCGGCCGTCCGCCAGCGTCAGCGAACCGATGCCGAGCGGCACCGGAATTTCGGCCACGAATTCGCCAAAGCGCGCCAGCGGGATATCCCACAGCTCAACGGCGATCGGCGCACCGCTGTCGCTGCGCAGCAGGCCCGGCTTTTTAATTGGGCCGTCGAGCAGGGCGAACAGGCGGTAGTTGCTGGCGGTTTGCGTTTCTTCCACCCAGACCGCGTTGCGCGTGGTGAGCTGGAAATTGAGAGGCATGCCGGTGAGATGTGCGCCAACCACCGCAACGCGAACGTGATCGGCAGAGAGGGGCAGCGGCGCGTGCCGGGCGCGCGGCGGTTGGCCGGTGGCGCCAGGGGAGAGCGCCATCTGCTGCTGCCAGCGCAGGCCGAAGTCGGCGAGGGCGCGATCCTGCCAGGCCGGCGCGATAAGCGTGATGCCTGCAGGCAGACCATCCTCCCGGAACGGGCCGGGCAGCGCTAAGGCGCTGAGGTCAGCGAGGTTAGTGAAATTGGTGTAAGTGCCGAAGTGCGAGTTGTAGCGCACCGGCTCCTGCTTCATCTCTTCCAGGGTGTGGATAGTGGGTGAGGTCGGCACGACCACGGCATCGAACTGCGCCATTGTTTGCTGGATCTGACGCGTCAGTTCAGCGCGCAGATACTCTGCCCGGTAAGCCTCGACGGCGCTATATTTCAGGCCGCTGCTGACGATGCCGTACACCACCGGGTCCATCTCTTCCGGACGGTTGATTATCTCGCCCACCGCGGCGGTGCGTTCCGCCACCCACGGGCCGTAGTAGAGCTGTTCAGCAAGCTGGTGGAATGGGGTGAAATCGATGGGGTGCAGCGTGGCGCCGCCCGCCTGTAGCTGCTCCAGCGCGCGCTGCCAGGCCGCTTCCGCCTGGGTGTCGCCGAAGAATTCCGGCGCGGCGGGAATGGCAAAGGCGGGCTGCGCGTTGAAGCTGGCAGGGGCGGTATGGGGGTTGCGGCGCGAATAGGCATCCCCGGCGTCATAGCCCCCTGCGGCGGTCGCGACCGCGAAGGCATCTTCCACCGTTAAGGCAAACACGGAAACGGTGTCGTTAAGGCGGCAGGCGGGCACCACGCCGCGGGCGGAGAGCCAGCCTTTGGTCGGCTTTAGCCCAACGATATTGTTAAAGCCCGCCGGCACACGGCCGGAACCGGCGGTGTCGGTGCCGAGCGAGAAGGCCACCAGGCCGCGCGCCAGTACTGAGGCGGAACCGGAGCTGGAGCCGCCGCTGACATAGTCAGGATTAAAGGTATTACTTACCGCGCCAAACGGGGAACGCGTGCCGACTAAACCGGTCGCAAACTGGTCGAGGTTGGTTTTGCCGATGACCACCGCGCCCGCTGCTTTTAACTGCGCCACCACAAAGGCGTCCTCAGCGGCGGTGTAGGTAAAGGCCGGGCAAGCGGCGCTGGTCGGCCAGCCTGCCACATCGATATTGTCTTTTACCGCAAAGGGCACGCCAAACAGCGGCAGCGCAGCCGGGTTGCGCAGGTAATCTGCCAACAGCGGTTCGATTTGTGCCTGTAACTGCGCAGGGGAGGCGAGACAGATCCAGGCGTTATCCTGCCGATCGAGAGCGTCGAGGTGCGCCGTCAGCAGCGCACCGATGCAGTGCGGGTCCTGCTGGTAGCGGTGTTGCCAGTCCTGAAGCGTAAATCCGAAGGTAGAGGCCATGATTGAATTCCAACTGGTATACAAGATGGAATTCGTTGAGCAAGATGTGTGCCATTTTCTAATGCGATGAAAAAACTGAATATTTTTTCCAGCGCTGCGCGAGAAAGGGCTTTGCCTGATATCTCATGGTGCAGCGCAGCACTGGCTTAAAGCAGAATGTCGTCGATGCATTAAATCGCCGGATAGCCACCAAGGCCGTCTGGCCAGGGCGTCAGCAGATCGAATCCGCTGTCCGTCACGGCCAGGGTATGCTCCCACTGTGCCGAGAGCGAGCGATCTTTGGTGACCACCGTCCAGCCGTCCGAAAGCACGCTGGTGCCAGCTTTACCGGCGTTGATCATCGGCTCAATAGTGAAGATCATGCCTGGCTGAAGCGCCAGTCCTTCCCCTGGCGTGCCGTAATGCAGGACCTGCGGCTCGTCATGGTAGATCTGCCCGACGCCGTGACCACAATAGTCGCGCACGACGGAAAAGCCGGCGCCCTCCGCGACGCGCTGAATTGCCGCGCCGATATCGCCTAGCGTTGCGCCGGGCTTCACGGCGTGAAGCCCGGCGACCAGTGACTGATAAGTGATGTCCACCAGCCGCCGCGCACGCACCGAAGGTTCGCCAACAAAGTACATGCGGCTGGTATCGCCGTACCAGCCATCTTTGATAATGCCGATATCAATATTGATGATGTCCCCTTTTTTTAGCTTTTTCGCCGAGGGAATGCCGTGACACACCACATGGTTCACCGAGGTGCAGGTGGTGCGCGTATAGCCCTGATAGCCGATGTTGGCGGGGATCACCTTCAGCTCGTTAATGATGAAGTCGTGGCAGATATCATCCAGCTCTTCCGTTGTGACGCCTGGCTGTACGTGTGGCGCAATCATCGCAAGCACCTGCGCCGCCGCGTGACCCGCCGCGCGCGCCAGCTCAATCTGTTCCGGGGTGTGGATCTTTACGCTTCTCTTCACTGTGCCTCTCCTTGTGGAATGCGTGTGGCAGGGGAGATAAGCTGACGCAGGTCGCTGCCGTGCTCCAGTTCTACCCTGATCAGCAGCTGCGCCAGCTCCTGCTGGGTAAAGTGCGGATAAAGCTCCGCCAGCATGCCCAGCTTTAGCCAGTGTTCGGCTTGCGCGTTAATGGAGCGGCTCATCGCCTGGCTGGCGACGCGGAGATTTTCATGCATCAGATCGGATATTTTAACAATGCCCATGGCTGGCCTATATGAAACGTATATGGTTTGTATATAGCATATCTATAACGGCATGATTTGCAAGGTTAAATTTTCGCCTGCTCGAAATTTTCCGAAAACATGCATATGGCTTATACCAGCACGTGTTTATTCCGCTGGAATCGAGGTACTTTTTGGTCATCGACAGGTTCTTATGTCCAGGCTATCGCTTTATAAAATTACGGCTTTGCCTCACGCATGACATACAGCAGTCTGCAAAATTCATCGATTGAGAGCCGGCTTTTCTGTATTTTGGGCGCTGATGTGCGTGTAGGTTCGAAAGGGTTTCTTTCGATAATTCTGGCCTCAATGGCTTCCAGAAAAATATCATTCAGCACGCTCCTGAGGATAACGGCCATGGTCTGTTTGCCCTCAGTGATGTAATTCTCCGGAAAAAGCGCAACATCGCGGGTAGTGATATTCGCTAAAGGTTTATCGCGGCCAGCCAGAAGCTCAGCTAACAGAATAAACAGGCTGCCTTGCGGTTTACGCAAGGCCTGCCGTTCAGAGCTTGATAAATGTTCCAATCTATCATTTCAGGTAAGTCAATCCCCGCTCCAAGTGTGCTACTGGATAAAATTTATGCCCCGGCGAGTCCTGAGAGAGCCAGAGTTCAAAGCATTCAGTTATAAATGCTCCTGAAAAGAAATTGAAAGCATGTTGTAAGGCCGCTTATTGCGCCAGAATCTGTTGCAAGTCATAAGGATGTTAACGGAACTGGCATACTTCATTGAGTTTAACAAAATTCCAGTGCTCTGATGTTTTCCAGTCATGTTGATTCTTAATCACCGCGGAGCCAGCAGACACCTCAGTATCATTTGAAAAGGTTTCATGAGAAGCGTATATGAGCCATTTCGTCTTGAGTCAGGTCGGCTATTGTCCTCTGGACCTCATATCAAATATGGCCCACTGACAGGAGCACATATCGGATTGCATAACGCACCGTCGGCCGCATTTTTTGTTGTCGCGCACCCCCGTAGCCTGTTTAAGCTTATATGAGCCGCTATGAACCGGACTGAAGAAATTTCAAAGATTGCTGACTTTCTCTGCTGCACCAGTAATTTATAGCGGAAACTGAACGCGGGCATTGTTATTGTTTACAAGCAAGGAGGGTCAGAAGAAACTCTACCGGAAACCCTTTGCTGGAACAGCAAGACAGGGCATATGCCGCTATCTGTCAGCATGGACATACCTGTTCTGACATGAGTTTACTTTAAACACGATACAGGCCAGTTCAACTACCTGTTCCTTATGGTGCAGGGCAGACACGCCGGTATTCTCCCAGTAGACATTGATATCAGGATAAAGCCGGGCAAATATTTTTTTAAAGCCAGGGAGCAGACGACTGCTGGTATAATAGCATTTCATTATCCTTAAGTCTGACATAGTGCAACCAATCTTCCTGAGCGTAAATTTCAGATGTTCGAGGCAGACATAAAACTGCGCTTCCGGGCGTAAAACAAAGCCAATACTCTTCAGGTTTCCGGTAATCTTCGGAATGTAAACAAAATTTCCCATGAGTGAATAAGGCATGATGCGCAGCTCGGCATCCCCCATGCACCTGATGAAGTTATCAAGAGTCCAGCCGGAATCAGATTTCATACAGATCCTTTTTGAGATGACTTAACATGCTAAGTAAGTCATTGCCACTTTTGGCAAGAAATATAAGATGTCTGATAAACGTATCGCTGATTTCGGCTGGTGTAAGATTAACGGATATCTCAGAAAAAATGTGCTCGTGCTTTTTTTCAAAAGCGCTCAGGCTTCCGCTTGAAAACCTCTTTTTAATCTCTTCCACATCATCGTTTCTGGCATTAACATGATAGCGTACCAGTCTGTTAAGGCGATACAATTCTGATGTTTCTGTAGAAAGGCCACTGAAAGCACTAAGATAGGATGCATTTTTTCCGATAACAGGCTCAGCCATAATCAGAAGGGTGCCTGAAGAAATATCCTGCGTATAACCAGACATTGTAAACGTCAGCGGCCGGGTACCGTTATCTTCGGCCATCCATTTACATTCGGCATCGTTAAAGTAAAAACGCAGCATCTTACCTTTCTGTAAAGACTGCCACTCGCCTTTGCTTAGATAGGCCAACAGCAGAATCTCACCAGATGACTGATGCTGGATAATAACGGGAACAAATGGAAACATAATAGTAGTATCCTTGATTTTAGCTTGTGAATTTTTTGAAAGAGTCGTCTCTATTCAGAAGGGGGGCTCTGGTAATGATACGATTGAATAAGTCGTTAATTGCTGCTGATATTCCTGCCGAATTACAGATAATAGCTTTGATACTGCAGGCATTTCGCTTTCAGGAATAAGATAAAAATTAATAGTCAGATGACAGTATTGTTCAAGCAGCGTTGACATGTTGCACCATAAGCAGAGTTTTATGATTTTTAGTTATTGTTTCGCTTTTAATTCATTACTAGATCATGTGTCAGCAAACCTTATATGATTCAGGTAAGCAACCTCATTCAATTAAGCCTGGCTGATGACGATAGCTTCATGATTAAAGGGTTTATAATTTCCTGAACTGCTTTTTCAGCATCAGCAGGATCCTGCCTGATAATTGCATCAAAAACCCTGTCATGAGATTCTGAATCTGGTTCGAATTTATCAACTACAGCTAAAGCATCGAGAGTATAACTTCTGACTGACGAACTGAAAAATTTATAAAGGATCAAAAGAGAGTTATTACGTGATGCAATGGCAATTGCCTGATGAAACTCCATGTCGCTTTCAATTATTTTTTCAATGAAATCCGTACTATTAAATTTCTTTCGTCGTATCAGGCTTTGTCGGATCCTTGCTATATCTGTTTCTGTTCTTCTTTCGGCCGCGAGTTTAGCTGCCTCAGACTCGATGAGACACCGCATTTCAAAATGCTCGGTCAGTCCACCTGCCGTCATCTTATGAGCAAGTGCGCTTAAATCAACGTTTCCAGTTACAAACGTCCCACTGCCCTGACGAACCTCCAGCAAACCAGAGTAAGAAAGCGCTTTGATAGCTTCACGAACGGTATTTCTACCCACATCATAAAGATGAGATATTTCATGTTCGGCCGGAATTTTTTGCCCGATGTGCCACTTTCCGACGATTATTTCATGCCTGAGCTTTTCAATAAGAAAAGCTGTGCGAGCTTTTTTCACAAAAAATTCCTCATCAATATTTTTAGCGTCTCTTCTGTCTTTTTAGACAAAATTTCATTAATGTAAGTCCCATTTTTCGCATGGTATCTGACATATACATTATCTTTCTAAGGAGCAAGATGAAGGTGCTGGCATCATATATATGGTGATTTCATGCTCTATAGCAATGCCTCCTTTTTCCTGGGCGATAGTTTTTATAATATTATCAAGTCTACTGTCATTTAGCGATAGCGAACGGTTTTCATGAGCCCAGACGATTCGACAATTTATATTTTTACCAGTCCGCTGATAGACAATTTTACCGCCAAAAGCAGGTTTTCTGCTGACCTCATTTTTGGCTGCAAGCGTTCTTAGTATTCTTGCCACTGTTCCTCTTGAAATACTATAACGTTTATTCATGTTTTTATGCAGTGAATCTACTGTATAAAAATCATTAGTATGTTCATCGAGAAATTGCAGAATTTTCTGCTCATTCATTGATGCACGTCTTTTAAGAATGATTGCAGGATACATTGCTTATGCCCGTAATGAATAGATGCAGTTATCCTATCATCCTACCTTTAGAGGGTTCAACCCTCCAGAGTGTAAGGTTAAAAACCAAGGGTAATTAATATAATTTATTGATATTAATAGTTTTTATTGGTGGCTTAACTTTTGATTCTTTGGGAAGTTGTAAATTAATTAATAGCTTGATCTGCCGAAAGGTGGGATGATAGGATCTAAATCATTAGGTTGCCCCTGACAGGGGAAAACAGGCTTCATTAGCACAAAAGCATAAACGTCAGGAGCAAGGCTATGAAGGATTTCAGCAGAAAACCAGGCTGTAAGGTGCTACAAAAAATCTGCTTTCTAGGCGTGTATATTTTTATGCTTTTTATGTCTGGTTTCTTCATCTTTAACAACGGCTGACAATATCAGATATCGTAACTGAGAGCATGGCTGTGTACATTAAACGTAATAAAGAAAAAATACTTACAAGCGCTAAAAGAAAATCCGATCGCGTTGATAAAATACTTTCCTACTTCAACCAGAAAACCGGTGAGTTATTGTCAGTTCGTCAGATTTTTCAGGCGTTCTATGAAACCAGCGACAGAATGAGCGAGTCAACCATTTATCGTCTTATTAATATTTTATGTGACGAAAATCATCTGCAGCGTAAGCGTATGCCAAGTGGTCTGTCTGTCTTTGAGAAAACCGAAGGGAAAAGACATGATCACATCATTTGTACAAAATGTAATTCAATTTTTCCTTTGTACGAAAAAAGGATTGAATGTTTGTTTACAAAACTGGCCGGTGAGCACAATACCACAATAGAGGATCGGGAAGTCATTATTTATGTTTCGTGCATGGGTGATTCATGCCCGAGAAATTAGTGTTTTATTCTTCGTTGTCTGAGTCTAAGCAGGATTTTGTTCCATTTAGCCAGGAAATAAATCCTGGCATTTTTTTATCAGTCTTGTTTGCTGTTAAACACTTCTTTTGCTGCTTCCAGCGCAGCCATCGCTGTTGGAAGGCCGGCACTGAACGAAACCTGCATGATAACTTCAATGATTTCTGTTTTCGTCGCACCTGCTCGGAGAGCCGCATCGATATGCATCTTAACAGCAGGTATTCCTGCTGGCCCCAGCGTTGCGCAGGATGCGATAATCACCAGCTCGCGGATTTTCAGCTCCAGACCAGGGCGTGTATAGAGGCCGCCAAACTCCCATTCAAGGACGTAATTTCCATAGTCTGGTGCGATATCTTTAAAATGATCGATAAAAGTCTGAGGGTCAGAACCCATGACCTCTTCAAACTTTTCCTTCCCTGCTTTCAGGCGACTCTGTGAGTCTGGTGCTGTCGCATTGGTCTCTGTCATGTTGTATCTCCACTTTTGTTAAAACTTGAACTGTACTGTCCAGTACAATAAAGTACTCTCAGCTAAACATTCAAATCAAGCAAAACGTTGATGTGGAAATGCTATGAATAACATCGTTCTGAAAAACGGCAGAAAAGTCCCTCTAATCGGCTTTGGAACCTGGAAGCTGAATGGACAACAAGCAGTGAGTGCAGTGCATACAGCCCTGGACCTCGGTTACCGCCACATTGATACGGCTGCGATGTATGGGAATGAGCATGAGGTCGGTAAGGCAATTGGCAAAGCGCTTGTCGATCGCGATGAACTCTTCATCACCAGTAAAGTCTGGCCTGATTCTTTTCATCGGAAAGACTTTATTCACTCAGTTGAAAATTCGCTGAAAGCACTTAAAACAGACTATATCGACCTTATCCTGCTTCACTGGCCCAGTTCTGACATCTCATTTCATGAGCCCCTGGATGCTCTGGGCAATCTGATAGCAGAAGGGAAGGTTCTTACGGGAGGCGTCAGTAATTTTGATCTATACGCTTTACAGGCAGCTCTCTCTTACGCGCCGGAAGTAATTAGTCTTAACCAGATAAAAATGGCTTATCCCTCCATCCCGGATGATGTCATCAGAGTGGCACATGACAATGCTGTTGCCATCACCGCTTATTCACCCCTCAATGCCGGCAGCATGAGTTCGGACCCGCTTGTACAACGACTTGCGGTTGAATATGCAAAAACGCCGGCTCAAATCACGCTGCGCTGGCTCACGCAGCAAAATATCATCGCGATACCTAAGTCCTCTTCTTTCCACAGAATGAACGAAAATCTGAGCAGTCTGGATTTCACTCTGTCTGATGAGGCTATCAGCGCGTTAGGCATCATTTGAAACTATCCTTAAAAGTGGAGATTTAGAATGAAATATAATTTTCTCGGAGACAGTGGGCTTCTCGTTTCAGAGCTGAGCTTTGGTACGGCAACCTTTGGCGGCGGTAACGAATTCTTCAAAGCCTGGGGTGCCACGGATGTGGAAGAAGCTAAATCATTGCTCGACCTGTGCCTTGATCGTGGCGTCAATCTGATAGACTCCTCTGACGCTTATTCTGGCGGAAAAGCTGAAGAGATCCTGGGAAAGGCTATTGTTGGAAACCGTCACAAAATTCTTATCTCAACGAAAGCGACGTTCCGGATCGGAGAGGATGTGAATGCGATAGGCAGCTCGCGTCATCATCTTGTGCAGGCCTGTGAAGAGTCATTGCGCCGTCTTAAAACAGACCACATTGATCTCTGGCAGATGCATGCCTTCGATGCCCGGACTCCTGTTGAAGAAACTCTGCGTGCACTCGACGATCTGGTTACCTCGGGTAAAGTGCGTTATATCGGCTGCTCAAATTTTTCTGGCTGGCAACTGATGAAATCTTTATCTGTTTCAGAGCGTCGCGGCTGGTCTCGCTACATTGCTCATCAGGCTTATTACTCTCTGCTGGGTAGAGAATTTGAGTGGGAACTAATGCCTTTGGCTCTTGAAGAGGGCGTGGGAACGGTAGTCTGGAGCCCTCTCTCGGGTGGCCGTCTGAGCGGTAAAATCAGCCGCAATAAGCCTGCACCTGAAGGGAGCCGTACAGCCAGTCTGGGCGCATACGGTCACAGTCTTCCAGAAGAGCAGTTCTATGATGTGATCGATACGCTGGAACAGATTTCAGCTGAAACAGGAAAAAGTGTGTCTCAGGTAGCATTGCGCTGGGTTCTGCAGCGTCCTACAGTATCTACTGTGATTGTAGGTGCACGTAACCGTGAACAGTTAGAACAAAATCTGGATACCACTGGCTTCGAACTGACCACCACGCAGATTGAGCGACTTAACAGCGTCAGCGATAAGCCGCGTGTTTATCCTTACTGGCATCAGCAGCAGACATTCGCAGAGCGAAACCCTCGCATCTGAACAAAAACAGGGCCTTTCGGGCCCTTTTTTAGCTGTTTCTCAGATGGGTAATCATTGGCTGGATCATGTTTCTCACCGCATCCTGCGCGCGAAACTCATCCTGTTGCTCAATAGCTTCGACGAGATTTTGATGAGCAGCATAATCCGGTTCCGGTAATTCGTTAAGCAACACGATTTTTCTGGTATTAGAACGCACTGAAACCTGAAAATATTCATACAGCGCTATCATGGGGAGATTATGAGAAGCATTAACAATAGCTTTATGGAAAAGAGCGTCCTGTTTGAGAAAAGATTCAAGATCGTGTTCTTCGCTTTTTTCTCCCCGCGCCTCCAGGGCCATGCGAATTTTTTTTAAATCGCTTTGGGTTCTGCGCACAGCCGCGTAGCGCGCGGCTTCCGACTCCAGCATACACTGAAGCTCAAAATGCTCCTGCAGGCTTCCCTTATCCATCTGACGCATCGTTTCGGAAGGATCAATCCGGCTGCGAACATAGGTTCCATCGCCCTGACGAACCTCCAGCATGCCTGAATGAGAGAGAACCCTGATGGCTTCTCGAATAGTATTGCGGCCAACCTGAAGCATATCTGTCAGCTCTGTTTCCGTGGGTATACGTTCACCCACTGTCCATTTCTGCTCCGTTATCTGTTTGCGTAATACGTCAATAACGGTATCGACCAGTGGCTGGCGCGCTACGGCAAATGAACTTCTCTGAGTCATCCCCTTATCCTTAACAAGATATTCATCCTGCCATCCTACCTCAATTTTTAAAAATGCTCACAGAATCAACCAGAAGGGTCAGGCTGTTTCTCTATGCTTTCCGGTTATGCCTGGTAGTAGGCGAGGAAAATCTTTACGGCTTCTGCAACAGCATCCTGACGAATTTTTTCAGAAGGAACGCTTTCAACGCCAATAACACGGGCCCATAAAAGTGGTTCATTTATCAGTCCCAGAAACTGTCTGGCGGCGCGATGTGAATCGCTGACTTTTTTCAGTCCTCTACCTTGCATTCTGGACAGATATTCTGCCACTGCATTAAGGGCGGGGGCCTTTCCGGCTTCAAAAAAACGCTCGGCAAGGCCGGGGAAGCGGGGACCCTCGCTGATCACCATTCGCATAAAGGCGACGGCCGTATCTGGCACCCAGAACTCAGCAACAGAGCGGCCAAGCTGTGTCAGGCCAAACTCAACATCATCAAGTGCTTCCTTATCCTGCGTGATGGTAATGGCGGGAAAATCTGTCCAGACAAATTTAACAGTCTCCTGAAACAGCGTTTCTTTACTGCTGAACTGGTTGTAAACAGTTGTTCTTGCGGTATTAGCAAGCTTTGCAACCTTTTCCATACTGGTTCCCTGATAACCAAACTCAAGAAACGCATCCCTCGCAGCTTCAAGAATAGCTGTGCGAGTTGACTGCTGAACTGGCATAAATTATTCCCATTACAAATCAATAGGTTAATACACGCCTCGATGATGGAGGCTTTACTGTTCTGAATTGTACTGTACAGTACAGTTCTGAATTGATCGTTGTCAGTATTACATACATCTCCAAACCGAAACAGAGGTCAACTTTGTGAGTACTGTACCCCTTAGGGAAAAAACCGTTTTGAGTAGTGGAATGTTGCTTCTGCTGGCTCTGGCCTGCGGAATAACCGTATCGAATGTGTATCTCAGTCAGCCAATCCTGAACGAAATAGCGATGAGTTTTAACGTCAGCCCTGATCGGGCAGGCCTGGTGACGACACTGGCACAGACAGGCTATGCAATTGGCATTTTATTTATCGTGCCCAGTGCTGACAGCCTCTCGCCGCGTAAACTGAGCGGAATGCTGCTTCTGCTGACGACCGTGATGTTACTCGGGTGTGGCCTTGCGCCGTCCCTTACTGTGTTAATCGTAGCCAGCTTTTTTCTGACGCTGTTTACTGTTATCCCGCAGATACTTATCCCGCTTGCGGTGTCTATGGCGGAAAAAGGGGAAACAGGCAGAGTCATCGGCACAGTGCAGACCGGTCTGATACTGGGCATTCTGTTATCACGAACTGCCTCTGGCTTTCTGGCTGATGTCAGTGCCACATGGCGGGCGTCCTTCATCGTTTTTGCTGTTCTTGATGCATGGCTGCTGATTGTTCTCATAAAATGGCTGCCATTAACAGAACGGTCACCCCTGAGCCTGAAAAAATATGTTTCTTTGCTGGCCTCTATGCCGCGTCTGTTACTTGCCTATCCGGCACTGATTTTATCCTGCCTGATGGGTTGTCTGGTCTTCGCAGCGTTTTCTGCCTTCTGGGCGACACTCGCCTACTATCTTGCATCGCCTGCTTTCAACATGAACCCGGCCGATATCGGGCTATTTGGCTTGTGGGGGGCAGCAGGTGCGATGCTGGCTCCGCGAGCCGGACGGTTATGCGATCGCTTTGGCGTTAAACCTGTCAATCTGCTCTCACTACTCTCAGTTGCCTGTGCTTTCATCTTGTTTATGTACACGAGGAGCTATGCCATTCCTGCACTGGTCCTCGGCGTTAACCTTCTCGATTTTGGCCTCCAGAGTGGTCAGATAGCGAATCAGGCCCGTATTTTTGCATTGCCGGGCGAATACCGGGCCCGGCTGAATACGTTATATATGGTTTTTACCTTTTTTGGCGGTGCCGCAGGCGCAGCCGCAGGTTCATATTTCTGGAGCATAAGCGGGTGGATGGCAGTATGCCAGTTTGCTCTGGTGCTGTTGCTTGCCGCGCTGGCTCTGCTTTTCCTTATCAGAACATCAACGAGGTAATAAGCTATGGATGAGATCCGAAATAAAGTTGCGCTTGTCACCGGAGCAAGTCGTGGGATTGGTCGTGAAGCGGCACTGGCATTGTCCCGAGCCGGATGCCGTGTAGTAATTAATTACCGGCACTCATCAGCTTCAGCAGAGGCCCTTGCAGAGCAGATCGCCCAGGAAGGCAATACGGCGATAGCGCTGGCTGCTGATGTCAGCCGACATGATGAGGTCAGCCAGTTAATCTCGGAGATTGGTGAACGCTTCGGGGATGTTGATATTCTCGTTAACAATGCAGGTATTAACCCCGTACAGAACTGGAAAGAAATTAGCGCAGATGACTGGAACAGCGTACTGCTGACCAATCTGTCCTCCTCTTTTTTCATGAGTCAGGCGGTACTTCCTGCTATGCAGCGCAATGGGTGGGGCAGGGTTATCATGATGTCCTCAGTCGCTGCCCAGACAGGTGGCGTTATTGGACCGCATTATGCAGCCAGCAAGGCCGGGCAGATCGGCCTGATGCATAGCTATGCTAACCTGCTTGCGGGATGCGGAATCACAGTAAACGCGGTTGCGCCTGCGCTGATTGAAACTGACATGATAAAGAATAATGACAGCATCAAGCCCGATCTTATCCCGGTAGGGCGTTTTGGCCAGCCGGATGAGGTCGTCGATGCCATCATGATGCTGGTACGTAATGGCTACATTAACGGGCAGACTATAAACGTTAACGGTGGCTGGTACATGAGCTAAAAGGATATGCTCATGTTCATCTTGCTCTGCAGATAATCAATGAGACTACGCACGCGTTGCGGCATATGTTTACCGGCAGGATAGACAAGATAAAAGGTTGTGCTTTCAACCGAGCGCCAGTCGGGCAGGAGAGTGATGAGCTCTCCTGTACTGACTTTTTCATCAGCGTAGTAGGCTGGGACATGAATAATGCCGATGCCCTTCAGCGCAGCGCTTACTGCCGCATTTCCACTGTTTGTGGACACGCGACCCAGCGGTCTAATGGATACCTGACGCTTACCGTTGGTAAAATGCCAGTTACGTCCTACCAGTGGCAGACAGTATTCAGGGGGAAGATCTTCCGGACGACCGATATATCCGAGCTTTTCCGTCAGCGCCTGACAGGCCAGAGTAATCATAGGGACAGAAACCAGCCTTACTGCTATCAGAGAGCTGCTGCTGACCAGCGGTCCCATTCTTATTGCCAGGTGATAGCCCTCTGCGATCAGATCGACGTTCCGCGCTGACACATCTATCTCCAGACTGATCCCGTCATGCATTACGCTGAAATCGGTCAGTAAAGGAACGATTTGTTCCTCTGCCAGTTTTCCTGCCAGCGTAATTCGTATCGAACCTTCCAGCGTTTCGCTCCCTCGTGTAAGTCTGTCCTGAATACTTGTCAGTTCCTCCATTAACGGCTCTGTCGCCGAAAACAGGCGGCTTCCTGATTCGGTCAGTTGCATCTGCCTGGTCGTCCGTACAAAGAGCTGAGTGGCAAGGCGCGACTCGAGCTCTGCAATATGACGGCTTATGTGAGAAACAGACACGTTTAGTTGCTTTGCCGCTGCAGTGAAAGTCCCTCTTTCAACAACAGCAATAAATTCCGGCAAACCTTTTAATGCATTCATTTTTGCAAACCTGCAATAGTGTTTATCGGGAAATGGTTATTATCAACAGATGTGCAATAAATTACCATCATGAAACCTAATCAGGAGGTTTTATGTCAGTCATTTTATTTGCACTCAGTCTTTGCACCTTTGCACTCGGGCTGGCTGAGTTTGTCGCAGTCAGCCTGGTTCCGGCTATTGCAGGCTCACTGGATATCAGCGTCTCGTCAGCCGGGCTGATGATCGGCATATATGCTATTGGTGTCAGCATTGGTGCACCGGTATTGAGTGCTGCACTGGCAGGTGCCACACGCAGGCATGTTCTTGCCGGAAGCATGCTTATTTTTGCTGTTTCAAATCTGGTAACTGCATGGATCCCGTCTCTGACTGCATTGCTTATCAGCCGCCTGACCGCGGGTTTGATGCATGGGGTCTTACTGGCGCTGGCAGCTTCCAGTGCTTCCGCCGCCGTAGAGCCCGCTTTCCGCGGCCGGGCAATTTCAACCGTCTTTGCTGGCCTGACACTGGCTCTGATGCTTGGCGTGCCACTCGGCACTTTCGCTGGTAGCGCTTTTAACTGGGAGTACGTCTTCGTAGCCATCGCCGTGATCGGTCTGGTCGGTGCCCTGTTAACTGAACTCTATACCCCTTCAGTCAGTAAAGATGAACAGGAGCAGGCACCAGGCACGCTTTCCGGCACACTGCTGAATCGCAGCATACTGCATCGTGTGCTCATCACTGCGATGGGCTATGCCGGCTCGTTTACCGGGTTTACCTACATTTCTGTACTGCTGGAACAAGAAACGCAGCTGACCGGCAAAGGGATTTCAGGAATGTTCTTCCTGTTTGGAGTGTTTGCCATGATTGGTAACTACTTCGGCGGACAGCTGGTTGATAAGGCGGGAAGCCAGCGAGCATCACTGCTGGTTCTGGCAGGCATTGGCATTGCACTGTGTGGTGCCTGGTTGAGTGCCGACTCTGTCATTGTTATGGCCTGTGTAATGAGTATCTGGGGCCTTGCGAGCTTTAGTGCTGTGCCTGTTTTCCAGCGCACAGTACTGGCTGCTGCTGAGGTCGACGGCAGCCCTGATCTGGCGTCAGGAATGAACATCGCCGGATTCAATATCGGCATCGCCGTGGGCTCTGCGCTGGGTGGGGCGGCAAGCCATACATCAGCGTCATCGCCCATGCTGTATGGCTTCATCCCGCTGGCCGCGGCGGTCATGCTGGCCTTTCTGCTGAAGCCCGTTAGCAGAAAGAGTGTGTACAAAGAAACCGCATCAAACTAACCGGAGTAAAATATGAATATTCAAAACAAACACATTGTGATCGCAGGTGGTAACTCAGGCATCGGGTTTGCCGTAGCACAACAGGCTCTGGCGCAGGGCGCAGCGGTTACACTGATCGGGCGATCAGAAGCAAAACTAACAAAAGCTGTTAAGCGTCTCGAAGGTAAAGCTTCATGGGTTGTGATGGATCTGGGCGATGCGAAAGCTGCAGAGACCGGCTTCGAAAAAATCGGCAAGTATGATTATTTCGTTCTGAGCGCTGCAGATCTCACTTACGGGCCTCTGGCAGAGATGGATCGTGCTGCGATTGAGCGCATGCTTGCCACTAAATTCTGGGGACCGGTTCACCTGGCTCAGTTTGGTCTGAAGAATCTGTCCAGCGATGGTGCCATTGTGCTTTTCTCAGGTCTGGCGGCGGACCGTCCTGCACCGGGTACGTCAATGGTATCTGCGTTGAATGCGGGGGTAGAAGGGCTTACGCGTGCACTGGCAGTAGAGCTGGCGCCAGTACGCGTTAACGCTGTCTCTCCTGGCGTAGTAAGAACTGAAGGCTGGGACTTCATGGCCGAATCCGATCGTGAAGGTTTCTTCGATTCGCTGGACAAGTCTCTGCCGGTAAGACATACGGGTACCCCTGATGAACTTGCCAATGCAGTTTTATTCGCCCTGACCAACACATATCTGACCGGCGAAATTCTTCATGTCAACGGCGGCGGCAGTCTGAGCTGACAGACATACGCTTGCAAAGCTTTACGGAACAATCATGCGAGGCAGACTAAATAGGTCTGCCTTTTTTTGTTTATGATAACCATTCTCATTGTCAGAAAATTCATAGGATGATAGGATTTAAGCCGTCTATATTTTTGTCTTCACAATTCCATGTGGGGCGACTGGATTCAGAGTCTGTTATGAAAACCTGCACAACATCGTTACATGACCGTTCCCTTTCAGGCCAGGCACGTCAGGCTAGCCCGGCGCTGGTATTGCTTTCGCTTGGGCTGCTCTATATATCCTTTGGTGTCTGTTTTGGCCTCCTTGAATACGGTATTCCACCCATTCTGCTTTCACAGGGTGTCGATCTGCAGGCCATGGGATGGGTCATTGCACTCTATATTCCCTTTGGATTGACGTTTCTCTGGGCACCCGTTGTAGACAGGATTTCATTGCCCTGGCTCAGTCACCGTATCGGCTGGATTGCGCTTTGTCAGATTGTCAGTTCTGGTCTGCTTATTGCCATTGCATTTGGCAGCAGTCTGCCCGCGGCAGGTATGTTTTTTCTCGGGCTGGCCGTTTGTTTTGCCGTCGCGACCATGGATCTGGCGCTGGATGCTCTTGCTGTGGATATGATTGGACCAAAATATCGCTCAGTGGCTGCGGCGCTTAAGGTTTCTGCGCTGGCGCTGGGGGGGATGCTGGGGGGTGGCATACTGGTAGGGTTATTTCCCCAACTGGGCTGGAAAGGGACTTTCTTCATCACTGCTCTGTTACCGATGCTGACCATCCTTCCGGTTCTTATGCTGACTAAAGCGGAGAATAAAATCTGCCGTCTGCCTCATCGTGCCAGCCTGCTGGTGACATTCAGGAGAAAAGGTGTCGGAAAACAACTTCTACAGCTGTCTGTGGCCACGACATTCCTGATTGGTCTGTTTTATTTTCAGCGGCCTATCCTGGTCAGTATGGGCGCATCCCTGGAGCGTATCGGCTGGACGCTGGGTACGTTGTCGCCCATGCTGAATGCTTTAGCCGCAATGATAATCATCCCTCTTATGTCCCGGTTTGGCTCATTACGGACAATGGCGCTGCTTTTGATCATTACCGCACTGGCAGCGGCAGGCACGGTAATCAGTCATGGCCTTGCAGATATTAACGGCGTAATAATCTGGTCTCTTCTGCAGGCTGCTGTATGTACTGCACTTAGTGTAATTATTTATGCCCTTATATTGAAATGGGCCGCTACTGACCAGTCAGCAACAGACTATGCCGTTCTTTGCGGAGCAAGCAGGCTTTTAGCAACCTTATTCTTAATGGGTGTTCCCACTGTGCTGCCTTACATCAGCTGGGGGGTATTCTATGGTGTCAGTGTTGTTCTGCTCGCAGGAATATGTTTTTCCATGCGCAGGCAGGTGCAAAAGATGTCTGTAGAGGAATGACCGGTGTGGATGATCTTACCCTTACCCTGCGAAAGCGCAGGATAGCAGGGAGAACTATCCTGCGTGCATTACTTGTTTTAAGTCTTGCACCCTCTGATAGTCAGTTCAGCGACTGCCCGGGTCAAAAAGGTTTTTTTGAACAGTAAACAGATGTTCATAAAGCAGCTCACGTGCTGTTTTCTCATCGCGATCGCGAAGTGATTTAACAATATCGCGATGCTGTTGCTGATAGAGGTCGCGCCTTGCTGCGGTCAGCGATTTTCTTTTTAACATTCCCCATTCACCGCGATCTCTGACCTCATTCGTCAGCGTAAGTATCTGCAGAAAAAATGCATTATGTGTGGAAAATGCGAATTCCTTGTGCAACTCGCCATCCCAGTATTCAAATTCATCAATCGTGGTTGCCGCTTCAGACCGGATAATACAATGGTCCATTTTGTCAAAATCGTTGTTCGTCGCATGAAGAACTATGAGGGCAGGCATTTGCGGCTCGATCAGTAATCTGGCTGCCATCAGTTCTGCAGGGCTTATCTCTATTCTGTTGAGTGCGCGGTTGCGGCTTTCAGCAATGTCCCCGGCATTAGCAGTGACAAAGGTGCCACTCCCGACAGTCTGTGTGATGAGATTCAGCTCTTTAAGATTGGTCAGGACACGCCGGACCGATCCTCTGGACACATCAAATTGTTCACACAGTTCTCTTTCGGCAGGTAATTTCTGACCCGGCAGCATTCGCCCACTTTCGATCTCCTCAATGAGATAGCTGGCTAGCTTCAGCCCACCGGGAGAACGCACTGATTTCTTTGCAATAATCTCTCTCAAAGCAGCCCCCTTAGTAGAATCCAATCAATACATTTTAATCTTATACCAATTGGATCCAATGAATAAAAGTTTGAACTGTATCAATTATCGGCAAAAAAAGAGTTCATTCCTGTTCAGCATGGAATACATTGTACTTTTATTAAATACCAATAAAGAACCAAAAGAGGACCAATAGATGAAAGTCGCAACTCTCGCTAAACCAGGCGGTAAACCTTTTATCGCCATTATTAATGCTGAAACAGAAACATACTGGCCTGTAACAGATCCTCTTCAGACTCAGCCATGCAACATGCAGCACCTTATCAGGAACTGGGAAGAGAAAGTGCAATCGTTTGATATATCAGGTGAAGGATTCCCATTAAGTGCAGTGAATATTCTGCCGCCGATCACTCCTGAGAGAAACATTTTCTGTGTCGGAAAGAACTATCACGATCATGCCGCAGAGTTCAGCAAATCCGGTTTTGATCACAGTGCAAAAGAAGGTGAAATCGCCCCAGAATTTCCGGTTGTTTTTACTAAAACGCCAGAAACAGTCATCGGTCATAAACAAAAAATCCCCCGGCATAAGAACGTAACCAGTCAACTGGACTATGAAGCTGAGCTGGGTGTAATCATCGGAAAAGGTGGCAAAAATATCACCCGACAGAATGCCTCTGAGCACGTGTGGGGCTACACGGTAATTAATGATATGACCGCCAGAGACCTTCAAAAAAATCATCGCCAGTGGTTTATTGGTAAATCTCTGGATGGATTCTGCCCGATGGGACCGTGGATAACGACTGCAGACGAGATGGATCTTTCCCGGACAACTCTCCGCTGCTGGGTAAATGGTGAATTAAGACAGCATGCCTCTGTTTCACAACTGATTTTCGACATTCCCACGCTTGTAGAAACACTTTCAGCCGGTATTGAACTTAAACCGGGCGATGTCATTGCAACCGGCACGCCTGCAGGTGTAGGAATTGGATTTACACCGCCAAAATTCCTTCAGGCAGGCGACA
Organism: Pantoea agglomerans; assembly: GCF_020149765.1. Lineage (NCBI taxonomy): Bacteria > Pseudomonadati > Pseudomonadota > Gammaproteobacteria > Enterobacterales > Erwiniaceae > Pantoea > Pantoea agglomerans. Next base: position 487,615 of record NZ_CP083808.1, on the reverse strand, counting down.
GTGTCTGTATTGAGATCAGCGGAGTCGGAACTCTGGAGAATGAGGTGGACCAATGACCGAATTGCACAAAGAGATGGCGGTGGAGATTTCAGGGGAAGGAGAGGCGCTGCTTTGCATTCATGGCCTGGGCGGGACATCCAATATCTGGACTCCGGTAATGGGGGCACTATCCGGCTTCAGGGTCATTCGTCCCGACTTACCCGGTAGTGGTCGTTCTCCCTTACCGGATGGAGTTCTCAGCATCGCCTTCTATGTGGAGAAGATGAAGCAGCTTCTGGATGATCTTTCTGTCAGCCAGGTTCATCTGGTCGCCCATTCCATGGGTACCATTATCGCTATGCATCTCACAGCGCAGTATCCGGGGTTGGTTAAAAGCCTTGCGTTGTTTGGTCCGTTGCTCTCACCGCCGGATACAGGCAGAGCCGCAATTCAAGAACGAAGCCGGGCAGCGATATCAGGCGGCCTGAGTGCCATGCAGAAAATCGCCGATACCATCGTTACCGGTGCTCTCAGTGCCGAAACGCATGCCTCAAATCCGGCAGTGGTTGCACTGGTCAGAGAATGTGTCATGCGGCAGACCCCTGAAGGATATGGTGCGAGTTGTGGTGCTCTGGCAGAAGCGCAGCCGGCAGACATCAGAAAGATCACAGCGCCAGTAATGCTCATTACGGGTAATGAGGATGCCGTAGGTTCGCCTGAAAAAATGCACGAGTTTGCCAAAGACCTGAGCAATTGCCGCGAAACCGTTCTCACAGACTGTGGGCACTGGACCACATTTGAAAAACCAGAAGAGTGCGCAGACAGACTGATGCACTTTTATCAGGATTTAAAAATCAGCCCGTAGCGTTGCAGCCTTAGAAAACAAAAAAGTAAAACAAAACTCTACCCTACAAGCTCGACGACAGGAGATAAAAATGCAACCTAACACGCTTTTTACCAATGTCATTGTATTCGATGGAAGTGGAGAAACCCCTTTTCATGGTCATGTACTGATCGAAGGAAAAAGGATAAAAAAAGTCTTCCATCATGAGTTTGACAGAAATCTGAAAGATACAGAAATTATTGATGGTGAAGGAGCTTTTCTGATGCCCGGCATGACGGAAGCGCACACGCATTTTTCCTGGAATGACCAGCCTACACTGTCCGCTATTCAGATGATGCCGCCTGAAGAACATATTCTCTGGTGTGTCAGCGTTGCGAAACGCTACCTCGACATGGGCTGGACGTCCTGCATTGGTGCTGCTGCAGCAAAACCCAGGCTCGATGTGGTTTTGAGGAATGCGATTAATTCAGGGCAATTTCCCGGGCCACGCTACCTGGCAGGCAGTCAGGAAGTCACGACGATAGGGACACTGGGCGATAATACGCTCCCTCATCTGCCTTTTGCTGAACTTAATTTTGGCAGTATCTGCTGCGGGCCTGAAGAAATTCGCCGCTCTGTCAGGACCTTTATAAAATATGGGGTGGATCATCTGAAAATTAATCTTTCAGGTGAATATATTGCGGGCATTCCTGCTGAAACTTCTCCGTTTGCAGAAGAAGAAGTCGCGATGCTGGTCAGTGAGGCTAAGCGGTTCGGCAAACGAGTTGCTGCTCATGCCCGCTCGAGTGAGTCAGTTAAGCAGTGTGTCCGCTATGGTATAGAAATGGTCTATCACGCAAGTTTTGCGGATGATGAAGCACTCGATATGCTGGAGGCAAATAAAGATAAGCATTTTGTAGCGCCTGGTCTGGCCTGGCTGATTCGCACCAACTTTAACGCATCCGAATATGGTATTACTCCTGAAAAAGCAGAGCTGATGGGATATAAGCGAGAGCTGGAGGTCGCGGTTGAAACACTGAGTAAAATGCATAAGCGGGGTATTCGTATACTCCCTGGAGGCGACTATGGTTTTGCCTGGATGCCACATGGTACCAATGCACACGACCTGGAATATTTCACGACTTATCTGGGCATGACAAATATGGAAGCACTAGTTTCAGCAACACGGATGGGGGGTGAGTTAATGATGCAGGAGCATGAGCTGGGCAGAATTAAAGAAGGATATCTTGCAGATATCCTTTTGATTGAGGGAAATCCCTTATCCGATATTCGGGTATTGCAGGATCCTGAAAAGATTACATTGGTTATGAAGGATGGCGTTATTTATAAAAATACGCTTTCTGCGATCTCAGAGAGTAAAACATTCCAGCCAGGCTTAAGTCGGAAGAAAATTGTAAAAGAACTGCACCACTGATGACAGACAGGACCATGAGAAAATTGTCTCATGGTCCTGCTTATCAGGATTGCTGGATTTTACGCATAAAGTATTCAATGCCAGCCTGGGCAATCATCTCATCCTGGTCCGGACTTCCACCGGAGACACCCACGCTTCCCACACACTCCTCATGAATAAAAAGTGGTAGCCCTCCCTGAATCGGCAACCGGCCATCCCGAAAACTGCACAGGGTTAATCTGGCAAGCGCAGCATCCTCAATAGTTCGGCTGGGTTGCCTCATCATAACTGCAGTAAGCGCTTTTCCCTTTGCTACGTCAGGTGTCTGAAACTGTGCTCCGTCCAGGCGTTCACTCAGTATCAGATGACCATGCCCATCCAGGACAACGATGCTGACAGCAACATTCAGCTCTGTCGCACGGGTTTTACAGGCCTGACTGATAGCGGATGCATCAGTCAGCTGCAATATCTGCTGTGTTTTCATTTGATCTCCTCAAAAGCGGGCGTATAAATTTCAACAACAACGGAGCGATCCCCACCGGGCTCAGGGCTGCCAGTCAGGGTGTAAATTTTGTTCTGGTAAACAGTTGCGCCAAAACCGTGCCGTGGCGTAGGGAGGGGGGATAATTTTTTCCAGCTATTACGGAAAAAATTATATTTTTCACTGTCACTATATGCCTGAGACGACCCTTCACCACCAAACAGAAAGAGATGATTTTCGATAACAGCATGTGCCATGCCGCTACGCTCAACAGGCATTTCCTGTGCGCCAGACCATTTATCCAAAGCCGGATCGTATATTTCAACAGGACCGATATTGTCAGATGGGCTACCGTCTTTACGACCGCCTGCGACAATAATTTTTCCGTTTATCGAGTCTACTGCAAGATGATCCCGCCTGACGGGCAGGGGGGCGGCGACAGACCATGTGTGCTCCGCCATGTTCCAGACGTCGTGCAGTGCGGTATTTTTCCTGCCTGAAACACTTCCTCCGATAAGATGGACCGTGCCATTAACAACTACAGCACCTCCGGCGGCGCGTTCATGCGGCATATCAGGTCCCCGACGCCATTTGTCTGAAGCCGGATCGTAAATCCAGACCTCACGCGTAGCCGTCCATCCATTTATATATCCTCCAAAAACATACACTTTTCCTTCCCAGGCAATGGCAGCAGCATGGTGGACAGCGTGAGGGAAATCAGCACCGGTCGACCACTTATCAGAAGCCATTTCATAAATCAGAAGTTGGGTTGCACCATTGTAGTCGCCAATTACATAAGCTTTCGATCCCACCGAAGCGACTGCAACTTCAGAACGTGGAGAAGGGGCATCGGCGCCCCTGGACCAGTGACCCGAATTTGTCACTTCTGTTGCATGACTGCATGAAGCTCCGGTTAGCAGTGTGTACATAAGCAAAATCATGGGGGTGGTTTTCATGCCATTTCTCCAGAGAATGTTCAAAAGAAAGATTGCCAAAGACACTATTTTGAACTGTACTGTTCAGTATAGTTGCTGGCATGATTCTGGCGATCCGCTTTGAGAATTTTGCTTTAATCAGGCAGGCATGACCGTTCATTTCTGTCACAGGCGGACTGTATCAGTGGCTAAAAAACATTGGAGTAAAATTCAACCGGAGAAGACATAAAAATGAAAATATTTGCTGCGCTTTGTAGTTTGGTTGCCTCTTCTTCAGCGATAAGCGCAACGCCATTTCCTCCGGATTTTCAGTGGGGAGCTTCATCAGCAGCTTATCAGATTGAAGGTGCCGTGGAGGCGGATGGAAAAGGGAAATCGGTGTGGGATTACTACCTGAGCGATAAAAAAATTGCTGGACCAGACGTCAATGGAAACACGGCTATCAACTTTTATGACAGAAACCAGTACCTCAAAGACATCGCTTTATTCAAAAAGCTGGGGCTGACGAGTTACCGATTTTCAATATCCTGGACCCGTATCCTGCCTGACGGCACAGGCAAGATAAATGAGAAAGGCATCCAGCATTACCGACAGTTCATCTGCGACCTGAAAGCGGCGGGCATTAAACCGCTGATCACGCTTTACCACTGGGATATGCCGTTAACGCTGGCGGCCAGAGGCGGCTGGCTGAACAGAGACGCGATCGGATGGTACGCAGATTATGCAAAAGTCATTTTTGACAATTTTCATGACCTGGCCGATCAGTTTGTCCTGGTTAATGAACCTACAGTGGAAGTTGCACAGAACACGCTTGCGGCGGAAAAGCTAGCCGGAAAAGATGTGGGCACCTATCCTCCGCTCATTCCGAAAAAAGAAAATTTAGGCAATGCGCTGAAATCGCTAAATCATATCTTGCTGGCCAGCGCTGCGGCCCAGAATATTTTTAGAAAATCGGGGTATGAGGGGGCGCTTGGCATTGCAGTTCCGCTTTTCCCGATTCTCACTGAAAAGAATGCCATCGCCGCAGATATCAACGATGCAGAAATGACCGATGGCATTATGAACCGCTGGTTTCTGGACTCAATCTACAAAGGAAAATATCCTGAGCAGGTGCTGTCGTTTCTTGCCTTGAATAAAATCGATGCAGATATTCTTCCGGAGGATGCAAAGACAATACACCAGGCGAACTTTGGATTTATTGGGGTTAACTACTATGCACCTTTGTATATCCGACATGACCTCAACGGCGATTCAGATTATGCGCCAGAATTCTACAATCCTGACGACCAGAAAATTGCCTTCACCGGCCCGGTCAGGCCCGATCAGCTTGAGCGTTTGTTAGCCGAATTACGGCTAAACTATGGCAATCCGGACGTGCTTATCACTGAAAATGGTGCCGCTTTCAAGGATGAAGACATCAAAGTAAACGGGCAGGTTAATGACTCTAACCGATGCCTTTATATTCGCGACCATATTGGTGCAGTAGCAAAGGCTCTGGAGCAGGGTTCTAAAGTCAAAGGTTATTACGTATGGTCCAGTCACGATAACCTGGAGTGGATGAGTGGCTACAGAACAAGGTTTGGGCTGATTTATGTTGACTATGCTAATCAAGAAAGGACTCCCAAGCTGAGCGCAGAGATTTATTCGAGACTGATTAAGGGCGAAATCATTAAAGACGGCGACTGCTACAGAAGTTGAAATGACTCTCCTAAGGTCGAAACTTGATAAAGCTTTGCTAAACCTGGCCGGCGTGGGCATCGCTCAGAACAAGATCCTTGCCAGGCTGACAAATTACGCCACCAGGAAGTGGAAGCAGACCGGTGGCGTTATCGAAATGTCGAATACCGACCGGCAGTAAAAACTGATGGCGCTCGTGCCTGTTGAGGATGGATGAGGCGTCGGACGGCGTATCAGTAAAAAGCTGAATGCCATGCGCATCACAACGGCCAGAGACCTCTCACAACAGAGCACATGGGTTATCCGCAAACATTCCAGTGTCGTGCTTGAGCGTACCGTCAGGGAGCGGCACGGCGAGTCATGTCCGGCGCTCGAGGAATTTGCACCCACCGGTCTGCAGGCGGCGGAACTTCACTCTGGTTGCTGATATGCATTATGCGATATCTGAAAGGTTCAGGGAGGGCAGCGGGCGACTGGCGAGGCCAGGCAAGGTTAGCGCAGGAAACAGATCGTTATGCCTGGCCATTTAGTTTATTGCTTAAGCAGCTTTGGTTAGTTTATTGACTAGCTCGTTATAAGTCTGAATTTAATATGGTAGCAGGCAGTTGATTGCACATAGTCATTTATTTTAAATAAAACTTTATTCAGGGCGCTATATTTTAGCTATATTATTACTGACTTAATAAAAGAAGCCCGTTCCCAACATAATGCAGACGTAAAGTGTCAGTTGCAATGAAATAATAATTTTTAGTATGGGTGTTAATTTAAATTATCTTTTCTTTGCTAAGGAAATCGTAGTGCTAACCCAGCTTGTTGTTTTTTCTGGATTCCGGACAGGCTGGTTTTTTTGCTGCAGCAGCAGATAGCAATATTGGGTAATATAAAGTCGGTTTTTTTAATTAAAAACTGATTTATTTAGTTTTAAAATTAAAGATTGTCAAATTTTTGTTCCTGTAGTTTATAAGAGTGTTTAAAAGTTAATGTGAGTAAGTTAAAATCTTGGTTCACTCATTAATCCTCAATAGTACTAATTATAATGCTGCAACAAAACAAGATTTTCCCTGCGTTATCTCTTATCGCACTGTTAGTGGGTTCAGTCGCACACGCTGAAGAGACTAACGAAAAAACAGACGTACTTCTGATTGGCGGCGGTATCATGAGTGCCTCAATGGGCACGTTACTGCAAGAGCTCCAGCCTGACTGGAAACAACTCATGGTCGAAAAGCTGGATGGTGTTGCGCTCGAATCATCCAATGGCTGGAACAACGCCGGTACGGGTCACTCAGCCAATATGGAGCTGAACTACACGCCGGAACGTCCAGACGGTTCGATTGATGTTTCTAAAGCGCTTGAAATCAATGAAGCCTTTATGATTTCGCGCCAGTTTTGGTCATCACAGGTGAAGCGTGGCGTATTAAACGACCCACACTCTTTTATCAACTCTACGCCACATATGAGCTTTGTATGGGGTGACAAGAACGTTGAATACCTGACCAAACGTTATAATGCTCTGCAGCAAACCACATTGTTCCAGGGGATGAAGTTCTCTACCGATCAGAATCAGATCAAGCAATGGGCTCCTCTGATTATTGCCGGGCGCGATCCGCAGCAGAAAGTTGCTGCAACCTGGACGCCGGTCGGCACCGATGTGAACTATGGCGAAATTACACGCCAGCTGATTGGCAGCCTGAAAAAAGACGATAACTTCAAGCTGGAAACCTCATCTGAAGTTACGGGCTTTAAGCGTAACAGCGATAACTCCTGGCACGTTACGATCACCGACGTGAAAAGCGGTAAAGAACACGCTGTAGATGCTAAATATGTCTTTATCGGCGCAGGCGGTGGGGCCCTGAAACTGTTGCAGGAAACCGGGATCCCGGAAGCTGAGAATTATGCAGGTTTCCCTGTCGGCGGCTCGTTCCTGGTAACTGAAAATCAGGAGATTGCCCGTCAACACGCAGAGAAAGTTTATGGGCAGGCTTCAGTGGGTGCGCCACCGATGTCGGTTCCCCATCTGGATGCGCGTTTCCTGGATGGTAAACGTGTCGTACTGTTTGGACCCTTTGCTACCTTCTCGACCAAGTTCCTTAAAAACGGATCTTTCCTCGATCTCTTAAGTACTACTACGACCAAAAACGTGGGTCCTATGACTGACGTAGGCCTTGATAACTTTGACCTGGTGAAATACCTGATTGGTCAGGTGATGTTAAGTGACGAAGATCGATTTGAGGCGCTGAAAGAGTATTATCCGTCCGCACGTAAAGAGGACTGGAAACTTATTCAGGCAGGTCAGCGCGTACAGATCATCAAAAAGGATGCTGAAAAAGGCGGCGTACTTAAGCTGGGAACTGAAATCGTTACCGATAAACAGAAAACCCTGGCTGCGCTGCTGGGTGCTTCTCCGGGCGCATCTACTGCAGCGCCTATCTCTATCAACGTGATGAAAGAGTTGTTCCCTGAGCAATTCAAGTCGGCGGAGTGGCAGAGCAAGATCCGTGGTATCGTGCCTAGCTATGGACAGAAACTGAACGGCAACGTTGCGCTAACCCAGCAGGTTTGGGATGAAACGGCGGCAACGCTGCAGCTGGTAAAACCGCCAGTGATCCAGATGAAGGACGCTCAGGCTTCTCCTCAGGCTCAACCGCAGAAGCCAAAAGCAGCCGCTGAAAGTCAGCACGATATGGCGCTTTAATCCTTCCGGATGATAACAAAGCCCCTGAGGTTCTCCTCAGGGGCTTTTATTATTATGTTGCTGCACGATCAGATTGCCACTCTGTGACGTAATCTGAGTTTTATTTTTAAGAGTCAGACATCAATACTTACCATTTTGTGACTTAGTAAAATCCATACAAGCTGATTAGTGTGTTATTTAGCCATTACTCTTTCTATAAAAAGGCGTGATGCTAATGGGTTTATTAAATGATAATTAACCTGTGTCTGATAAACAGCGTTCAATACTCTTGCCGCGTAATATAAAATACTAACGCAGATCAGCCTTACGCATTGGCATCCTGTCTATAGTAGAGAGCAATTCTTCTGAAGACAGCGGGGTTGTTTGACGAACTTTTACCCCTCCATCTTTACCCACCAGTACCACTTCAAAACCGTCGGGTTTAAATTGCGAACGGAGCTGGCCACCGGCAGCAGGCGTGGTATCGCTCAACACGATGATATCGCGATCCGCTAAGTCAGCTTTGCTTTTCTCCAGTATGGCCATTTGCCTGATATAGTCAGCATCTTTTTCAGATGGGGCAAAGACAATAACGGGGCGATTATGCCACTGATACTGTTCAAGGCTGGCGGTTTCAGGGGGCAGAGAATTGAACATCGGTGTTCCTGCCGTCAGGGCAGAACTGCAGAATAGCAGCGACAGCACCAGTATGCCTGAAGCAATGGCAGAGTTACGAGACGGATATGGTTGTTTTGGCAGCAGATTTTTTACAGGCATCCTTTACTCCTCACAGTCAGACAGGCGGCATAGAGATAAAGAACAGCGATCTTCCAGACATAAGTGAGCTATCTATATCAACACTAGTGGAAACTGGTTGGTATGAACCTCTTCTTACTTATGTTTACAACGAGGGCGAACCAGATATTTTTCCGTGACAAAAGTGATTCGCATAGTTGCATGAGATGTTGAGTGTTTTGCTGGGGTTGCTGTCAGGCGCTGCACAACCCGGGGGCGTAAGAGTAAGTAATCAAAATACGCAGCGCATGGACTCTTTTATTCGTACAGCGGACATGGAAATCAAGGTGGCGTTTATTGTGGCGAGGACGCCGGGTCTGGCTACCTGAACCTCAATGAACGCTTTGAGCTTCGCCAAATCTTAGAATTCTGAAGGCTGTTGTCGGCATGACAAATGTTCCGGGCGCAATTCAGGTCATGTGCATTACCCGACAGAGGCCGCCGTGATTATTCCACGCCAGAGGAAAATACCTCATCCCCACCTTCAGCTGTTCGAATTAAGAACACTTATTGATTCTTTTTCGCGCGATTGAGTAATGCTGCGATGAATTAATTTAACCTTCTTATCATCAGGAGGGTGTTATGGATATTCGTACCATTGCTGTTTCACTGGTTATGGCCGTGAGTTTACTCTGGATTGACGCTTCTGACGCTAAATCCACACGTCAGTCCGACGATCACATTCGCCAGCTCATCATCGAAGATTCGATTGCATCCTACCCGGGTGTGTGTGCCTGTCCTTTTAACTCAGCGCGCAACGGTAGTAGTTGTGGCAGAAGAAGCGCGTGGAGTAAGCAGGGTGGCTATGCCCCTATTTGCTATAAGAAAGAGGTTTCGAAGGAGATGGTTGATGAATGGCGCAAAAATAATGATACATAACTGAACCCGCGAAAGCGGGTTTTTTCTTTCACTGATGTCAAGGCAGTGACCTTATCAGGCGGTAATCTGTAACAGGTCGCCTGAGCAATATGTCGATGCCTCAATGTAAACCAGTATCGCCGTGAGAAACGAGCTGATCAGCCCGCAGCTGAACGGCATTCAGACACTGGCCACTCCTTCCCGTCCTCAGGTTAAGCGTGACGTCCGTCATCCATGCAATCACAGCTCCTGATATTGTTATGGCGGCGAAAGCGCTAAAAACGTCTAATCATTCATCCAGCCGTTGCAGCCAGGTTCACAGCGAATAGTGGGTCAGCAAATCGTTACCCGGCAGAACGTAAACCTGCTCTGTTGAGTATGGCGAATGGCATGGGTTTTCCCTGTAAAGCCAGAGAGGCCAATACATGCACCCGTACGTTTCGTTCAACGGCGAGAAGCTGTAGCCACCGATACCTCTGTCGGCATTATCACGACAAAAATACCCCGATAGTCTCCTGCTATGCAGGGGCGGGGTGGCAGGCGACGCTGTCATTGAGCAATAAGGCGCCGTTAAAAGCACCCTGCAAAACATTGTCCTTAAGTATCTTTCATTTACATTTTGAATGCGTTTTTTGCGAAAAGAAGCCATTTTTCAACTCGATGCTCTTTTTATAAACACTTTTTGTTATTACTATTTGTGCAAGCATGAGGGCCTGATTATGAAATCAGTAATTCAAGAGAAGATACTGACCTTGTTTTTGTGCGTCGCGATTACCGCTGCAGTTGTTAAACTCATTTCGAAAAGTCATTTCTACGCTTTACATCCTTCCTGGTCCATTTCGTTAACAGTTGCTGCAGCAGTAATAATATCGAACGTGGTAGCCAGAAAAATAGTTTCTAAAAGAGGATAACTGACCTGACTTCAGGTGACCGAAGAGGAAATCATGCATCTCCGCAACGGGCACAAAGCAGACAGTCACGCAGGACAACGTCCGCTTAGAGCGAAAAGCGGACGTTAGTTTTTTTACTGCACTTAAAAAATTCCCTTTGAAAGAAAATTTTATTTAACAGAGAGCAGGCAAAGCTCTACGCAGAATTTTTTAACAAACAGGGTTTGGCTAACCATAATGTGTTTTATTTAATTAAGCTATTGATAATCTTAAAGGCGGTCTCTACGCGGGCTGGATTGGGATAGCTTTTATTAGCCAGCATGACGATCCCAACATCTTTGCTCGGTATAAAGGCGATATAAGCGCCAAAGCCATTGGTAGAGCCAGTTTTATGTACCCAGGAAGAAGATAACATTGGTTGAGGAGGATTAATTTCCTGCGTGTCATGCGGCTTGAGGGCAACCGTATTATGACTTCCGGCGATAATATTTTGAGGATCTGCTGGCCAGTTGTACATTTCAAATCCAAGCCCCTGATACATGCCGTCGGTCAGAAAATAACGCGCCTGGGCCTTCGCTATGGCCTGGGTCAGCACAGGCATACCGGCTAACTTTTCCGGATGCATATTGGCCATCATGTAAGTTACCATGTCCTTTACCGTTGACTTTACGCCATAGGCCTCAGCATCCAGCATCGCTGGCGAAACCCTTACAGGCTCCCCGTTCCTGTATCCCCATGCATAATCTTTTTGCGCAGACTCAGGAACGTTAATCCAGGTGTGCTGCAGACGCAGGGGCTTAAGGATGTTTCTGGTCAAAAACTGTTCAAGCGTCAGCCCGCTCTTTTTGACCATAAGATGGCCGAATAAACCGATACTGGCATTGGAATACTGCCTGACTGTTCCGGGCGGGCTCTGAGGTTTCCACGTCTGATAATAAATTTTCAGCGCGTTTTCGTCGCTGACCGAGCCGGGTAGCTGAAGAGGCAAGCCGCCTGCGGTATAGGTGGCGAGGTTAAGCATCTGGATGTTATCCCAGCTAGCGGCCGGCAGTTCAGGCCAGTATTTGCGCACCGAATCTCGCAGATCAATCAGGCCTTCCGTCAGAGCATATCCGGCGGCCAGGCCGGTGAAGGTTTTACTGACAGAGCCCAACTCGAATAGCGTTCTTTCGCTAACAGGAACCTGCGCTTTTGTGTCTGCAAGACCGTAGCTATAGGTCTGCGCCTGGCCATTGTAAATAATTCCCACTGCCATACCTGGGATGCTCTCTTTTTCCATCAGTGGGCGAATGTTTTTGTCGACAATCTCTTTAACCTGCACTTCAGACAGCGAAGGTTGCGATGCATAAGAGGTGAACGCCACTGGCAGAGAAAACCAAAGCAAGCAGGCGTAAATAGTCTTTTTCATATTGCTTACATCCCAGTATATAAATGGCTGTCTGTGAGTTGGCGGGATGACTGTTGCACATTTTTATTACATGTCGCAATCAATTATATTTGCAGCAGCAGGCCTATAAACTCACAGGGCAGGCGTGATCCAGACCTGTCCGGGATTATCTGTAGTAAAAAAATGAAACCGCTCCCCCATCCCCCTAAACGGGCAATGTCTCATATTGAGTCTGTTTTACTATGCAGCCACAAATGGCGGGCTGCTTTGATCAGCAGACACCTAAAACAGCATGCTCAAACTTTGATAACCCCGGCAATCCAGTCAGCAAACGCGCGCACAGCGGGCGAAAGAAAACGCTGATGTGGATAGAGTAATGTGACGGGTACCGAAGGGGGCTGCCAGTCTGCCATCACCTCGACCAGCCGCCCCTCCTGAAGATGCTCAGAAACCACATTTTCAGCAAGCTGTGCCAGCCCAAAACCCTCAAGGCACATTTTAATATAGAGTCCGGTTTCGTTAACGGCCGCATGACCATCCACCGCAACGGAGAGCATCTCATCACCCTGGGCAAAACGCAGTTCATTTGAACGTCGGGTCGCGCCGGAAAAATAGTGGATTGCCCGATGCTCTGATAACTCAGCAGGCGTTTTGGGCACGCCATAGTCTCTGAGATAGGCAGGGGAGGCGCAGGTCACCCAGCGAAAGGCACCCAGAGGACGGGCAACCAGCGTTGAGTCTGTTAATGCCCCGGTTCTGATGACACAGTCCACGCCCTCCTGAATGAGATCGACCTGACGATCGCTTACTCCGATTGCCAGATAAATATCGGGATAAAGGCGGTAAAAATCTTTCAGGTGGGGCATAACGATGAAGTGAGCAATCCCGGCGGGCATATCAATGCGCAGACGTCCCTGAGGTCGTTTAACTGAATCCGTCAGGCTGAATTCACTCTGTTCAATTAATGCCAGAATTTCACGGCACTGTGAAAGATAGTGTGCGCCTTCGGGCGTAAGGCTCACCCGCCTTGTCGTCCGGTTAAGCAGGCGCACCTGCAGGTATTTTTCCAGATTTTTAACCGTGCTGGTTACCGTTGAAGAGGGTAACGACAGTGTTTCTGCCGCGCGCACAAAGCTTCCGGCTTCAGCCACCCGAACAAAGACCTGCATTGCCTGAATACGATCCACCTTTTTCTTCCTGCCTGAAGTCAGCGCCAATTGTTCGTATATTTTGAATTATGAAAACGTATTAGGCCACTTTTTACGGCTAATTGAATGTCATATCGTCCTGCTTTTAAACCGAAAAGAGACCGTTTTCATGACCCACTATCAGAGAAATATTGTTAATCACCCCTCTGTCAGCCCGCCTCTGACGCTGATCCGCAATGCAACGATACTCAGCATGGATGAAAATATCGGCAATATTGAACGCGGAGATATTCTTATCAGCGGATCCACCCTTAGCGCCGTGGGAGAGAATCTGGACGATCGCGGTGCCCGTGTTATTGATGCCAGCAATATGATAGCGATGCCAGGGATGGTGGATTCTCACCGCCATTCCTGGGAGGGTCAACTGCGCCGCATCAACCCTAATGCGACCTGTCTGGACGACTACAGCAACGCCACCCACTTCTCTTTTGCCAGATACTACCGTCCTGGCGATATCTATATCGGTAACCTGCTGACAGCACTCGGCGCTATCGATGCGGGTATCACAACAATCATTGATAATTCCCATAACAGTCGCACTGCGGCGCATTCTGATGCTGCCGTCGAGGCTCTGCTTGATGCAGGCATTCGCGCTCTCCACGCCTCGGGGCCACCGGTATCGGGCGACTGGGACCGGGGCCACTGGCCGGGCAACTGGCAGCGTCTGCAGGAGAAGTATTTCAGCAACAACGCGGAGGGGCTTGTTTCTCTGGCGGTGATGGCCCAGCTTGAACCGGCGCTATGGGCTGAGGCACGTCGGCTGGGACTGCCGATTGTCACTGAATTCTTTGGTGATGGAATGGCGTCTGAGCTTGAGGCGCTGCACCAGCAAGGTCTGCTGGGGCCGGACAATATTTTTAACCACTGCACGGCACTGCCTGACGAGGGATGGAAAATCCTGCGGGAAGCGGGTGTTCGCGTCAACGTCTGCCCGCGTTCAGATGCCCACTATGGCATTGAAAACGGGATGTTTGCCATCGAGGCTGCGCAGCGTCACGGTATTAACCCTGGCCTGAGCGTAGATAATGAAACGTCCTACAGCACTGACATGTTCATGGAAATGCGCGTGGCATTTTATTTGCAGCGGGCGATGGGGATGCATCACCAGCACTGCTGCGGCTCCGCACAAGCGCTGAAAACGCTACCGGCGGCGCAGCTCCTTAAAGCAGCGACCGTGGATGGTGCTGCCTGTGCTGGACTGCAACACAAAGTGGGCAGCCTGACGCCGGGCAAACAGGCGGACCTGATTCTGATCAACGCCGCAGATCTTAACCTCTATCCATCCGGCAATGCCTTTGGCACGGTGGTTCATGCGGCAGAGCGCAGCAACATCCATACCGTTATGATCGGCGGACGCATCGTCAAGCAGGACGGCAAGGTCGTAGGCGTAAACAGCAAGCGTCTGCGGGCAGCCGTTGATGAATCTCGCGAGTATCTGTTTGCCGCCGCCGGCTATAAGCCTGACCTCTTTGCCGAAAACTTTCTGCCGCTGGGGCAGGCAAACTGACAGAGGTTAGCAACAGGTGCGGAATGTGTAGCGCAACAGCTTTTACCGCAGCTCTGGATTTTACCTCACCGTCCACTCACTAACAGCGAGCAGGCAAAATACCAGGAAGAGAAGGGGCTACTGCCGTCTTTTTTCCTTTCCGGCTGGCGTATTTACTTATGAGTGAAAGCTCGTTGCCTCGGCTGGGATATCCTCTCAGCCGCGGTGGAGCTTTTTCTGGAGAAGCCACTATTAGAGCCGAATTAAAACATGATTTTTATATAGCGTGGTTGCGAGAGAAACAGGCTGGTTTGCTGCAGGTTAAGGAAGAAAATCTATTAATAGCCTCAAGTTGCAATTGCGCAGCTAACTCGCTGCGCAATTGCTTTTTATTTAACAGATGCTGATGTGTTCCATTACCTCTCGGCTTTCTCTTCTTTCTTTTCTGCTTTCTGTGCATACATAACTTCGTCAGCCGAGCATAAGGCAGACTGTAAATTATCGCAGAAGTGTGCAACCCCAAAAGAGAGCGACAGCTGCAACCTGTGCCCATCCGTTTCGAAAGTGGACTCACAGATTTTAGACGATATTCTTTCTGCCATCTTAGCGGCACCTGCTTTATCTTTGGTGCAGAGAACGATGAATTCATCGCCTCCGTAACGAACAACCACATCCTCATTTCTGATGTTTTTAGAAATTATGCTCGCTATATGCTTTAAAGCGGCATCTCCAGCTATATGCCCATAGTGGTCATTGATTAGCTTGAAATCATCACAGTCGAAGATAATCAGGCTATTAAATTTTGCAGAGGGCAAGCACCCTATAATCTGCCGATTATAGACCTTAGTGAGCGGATCTATTACCATTTTGCGTTGAACTTTTATAATTACCTGGGCCAGTTTTGTAAAGGTCAGCAGTAACAGCGTAAAGCTCAGCAAACTGAAAAAAAGGAACTTTAAATTGTTCATGATGAGAGCATTAACATCAACGCTAGACTCAATCATAAAGAGGTCAGCAAGCGGTTGAGATGACAGCTTAAACATAATGCTGTTAACATCACAATTTTTAGTGACGCATAAATTACCCACACGATCTTGGGAAATATTATTAACGGTAATGCTAAGCCAGGCAGGAAGTTTAGTCTTGGCTGATACACGGTTCCATAACTCCTCCTCACTCATGTCTGAATAAAAGAAGCCAATAGTCTCTTTTGTGGAAATGTTAAGGACAGGTGAGGCAATGGTTATGGCCATTTTTTTGGTCACCGTGTCCTGGTAAATCTCGCTAAGTGACAGGTGATTATCCCAGAAGTCGCCACTGCGTTGTGTTTTCGACAGAAATCTTGCAAAATTGCCTGTCAGGCTAACGACATCGTAGTACATTTCTGGCTTCAGGTTTTGATATTGCTTGCCGTTAAAAAAGTAAACGAAACCATACTCTGGCGATGAGTAATATCGGTTCTTTAATATCTCCTCCGACACATAGTTCTCAATAAGGCTTACTGGCCTTATCTTATTGTATGACTCTTCGGTAAAGTTGCTGTTCTTGTACAAAACGCCTGATAATTCTAATGGCTTTTTTTGTAAATTGACCTCCGGCATGGTTGAGATAGAAGTCATTGATGCAATTCCGTCGTTTACCGCCTGATCGTGCAGTAAAACGGCGGTTATTGTATCCATGGCGTTGTGCGATATCTTATTTAAATGGCTAAATACCCCCAGGACGTATGACGTTAAGGAGAAAAGCACCACAAAAATAACAATGGCCATGAGTTTTTTATCATATTTATTTTTAAGTGTGGATGTAATCATAGATAATAACTCACTTAGCGATGTTGTAGCATTTCTCGGCATTTTCTTCAAACGCGGCAAACGTTTTAGCGCACAATTTATTCTGGGCGCATTCCGAGCGTATAATTTTTAAAACTTCATCAAGGTTAAGCTTGTCACGGTAGCTTCTTTTTTGACAAAGAGCCTGAAACACGTCAGCAATAGCCAGTATTCTACTTTGTAGCGTAAGCTGTTCGCCTGTTTTCTTCATGGGGTATCCTGAGCCATCAAGCCGCTCATGATGCTCTGCTGCCCAGGCAACGACGTTTGCGTCGATTATTATGCTACGAAGAATACCTCGGGTATCCGTTGCGTGAGCCTGTATTTTTCTGTACTCACTGGGAGTGAGCTTCCCACACTTATTTAGTATGGCATCCTCTGTATTTATTTTTCCGATGTCATGCAACAGACCGGCAAGATGCAGCCGATTACAGGTTTTTTTATCGAGATGCAATTTTTTGCCGATGAAGCGGGCTAGCTCACCCACCTTAATAGAATGCTGATAGGTCAAAGGGCTTTTCATATCAACAATCGTTGAGAGAAGGCGCGCCAGACTCAGAGCATGTTCATCATTCATGGCGGGGAGGACATTGTTAAAATTCATGGTTCTGATCATTCCCTCAATATAATCGTCTCTGAGGTAAAACCAGAAATCGTCCATCTGGGTCAGTCTCTCAAGCTCAGTAACCAGCCCAGGATAAAAATCCTCGTCATCAAGCCTCTCTTTGAAATATTTAAAATCAAAGTGTTGTATGGCCAGCATCCTGTCTTTTGCTAAATCTGCTAAAAAACCAGTTTCCTGCAGGATGTTATTAAAAAGATCGCTTATTTTTAAAATCGAACTCATTAATAATTCCTGTCTGGTTATGTTAAGTTTTGTCAGCTCCTGAAAGCTATATTCCCGGTAACGTGCGGGTATAGAGATTTCCTGAAACACAGAACAATCACTTAACTTGATTCGTTCAGGGGAGCGATCGTGTTTTGTTTCACTGCAGATATGTTTTTTAGCGCTGGAGGAGTAATTCTGCAGCAGGCTGCAAACTAATGATTTAGCGCAAAAATCTTCATCCAGCCCCATTATCAGCGACAGGCGATACGCGATATAAGCCGAATACTCACCGTTAAGGAGCGTATTCTCCCTGACTATTCGGTGGGCTCTGTGGAGTAAAATCAAGGTGTTACCGATATTGAAAATCATATATCTCTACCGTTCTAAAAAAATGAGGATAATACGGCTTTCGGACTTTTCTGGAATAGATGTAAATCAAAAGAGTATTCATCTAATGATTACATCGCTAAGTGTTCTTAGGGGAGGCTAAAATTTATTATCGCTTTGCTGGTGGGTTAAAATGATGTTGCTCAATGATGGCAGAGGTGTTATCTGTCGCGGGGCATCTGAATTATCCGTGGCGATTTCCAGCGCCCTGTTATAGCCGCCTGTTTCAAAAAAGTTTGCAGCAGAGCAGGCGAGGAGAGTTTTGACGTTATGCCACTGAAAGAAAGGCACGACCAGAATAGCCGTGCCCTGTAAGGAATCTATTATCCTGTCCGAGTTTGAGGATTATTGCAGTTTAACGCCTTTAGTTTCTGGTGCCATCCAGACCACAATCATCGCGGCAACAAAGGCGAGAACAGTCGTCGCCAGCCCTGCGGTAAATCCGCCGATGCTGGCCACATAGCCAATAAGTAGCGGAGCGATAAAGCCGCCCAGACGCCCTGCTCCGGCACTGGACGCGAAATAGGGCACTGGGGGATTACCGCCTTTCTCGAACCCCGGGCGGTGACGCTGGCCTGACGAGCTGAAAAACGCCTTTCTGCTGACAACATATTTTCATCTTTACTGAATAAAAAAGGTCGCCGTTTATGGCGACCTTAAACACAGAGAGTGATACACCGGGCCAGCCTGATCGAAAAGCTCCCCGCTATGCCCTGGCCTCCTTCAGCAGTTGCTCAATAACCTTCTCCTGCTCTGCGTAGTTGCCTTCGCCAAAGGCGGTATAGCGCAACTGACCGTGCGCATCGAAAAGATAGTGCGCAGGCCAGTACTGGTTACCAAAGCGGTTCCAGATAGCATAATCATTATCTGCCACGACGGGATAAGGCAGCTGCCACTGTCTGATGGCACGACTCACGGCTTTCTTATCGCGCTCCCAGGGATATTCTGGCGTGTGTACGCCAACCACCACCAGCCCCTGGGCCTGATATTTATTCGCCCAGTCGCGGACGTGAGGCAACGTATGCTGACAGTTAATACAGTCATAGGTCCAGAAATCCACCAGGACCACTTTACCTCTCAGCTTCTCAGGCGTGAGTGGCGATCCGTTCAGCCACGCTGTCCCACCGTCGAGAGAAGGCAAAGTGCTGCTGGTCTGCGGCATCGCCACGGGTTCAAGGCGAACAGCCGGTTCCGGTTTGGCTATCCACTGACTCATATGCTGCTCAAGAGTCTGCGCAAAGGCTGGCGCGCTTTGCAGCAGACTCACAGAACCGCTGCCGATCAGCGCGACCGAGGCCAGCATCAGCGCGCCGGCTCCCTGGCGCAGACGCGTCGTGAAGGCCAGCCCGGGGCGAAGCCGCGTCACCAGACTCCGTCCGGCCAACCAGATCAGCCCCAGCATAACGGCCGCGCCGCTGCCGTAGGCGGTAAGCAGCAGGCTGATCGATACCGGATTTTTTGCCACGACGGCCAGACTGAGAATGGCGCCCAGTACCGGACCTGCGCACGGCGACCAGAGCAAACCGGTTGCCAGTCCTGCCAGAAGAGCAGCAAGCAGGCCGCTGTGACGGTGGCTGGCGCTGTTCAGCTGATTACCCATTGCGACAAATGGCCGGGTAAAAAACTGCGCGATGCGCGAAGAGAGCAGCGTCAGCGCCGTCAGGGTCAGAAACAGCAGAGCAATCCAGCGTCCTGCGGCGGTAATGCGAATCACCCACTGGCTCGCCACCGCCGCCAGCAATGCCACCGTGGTGAACATAATGACCATACCGCTCAGCAGCGTCAGCATTTGCCCTTTACGGCCGCGCACGCTGGCAAATACAAACGGAATGACCGGCAGGGTGCAGGGGCTGAGCAGCGTCAGCATACCGGCCAGAAAAGCAATAAACAGTGACATCGTCAGCTCCTTACCTGGCCTGTACGGCTGCAGTGATAATGCGCGCCACCTCATCCGGATGGCTTACCATCGAGACGTGGCTGGATGCCACCTCACGCGTCTGGGCGTGGATGTTGTACGCCATGGCGCGCTCCAGCTCGGGATTAATCATGCGGTCCTGGGTGCTGACCAGATACCAGCTCGGCTTCTGCGCCCAGGCCGCCTGCGTCACTGTGTCACCAAAAGCGGCGGCGCGAATCGGCCCCTGGGTAACTGACATACGCTTTTGCTGTGCGGCAGGCACATCCGGCGCAAAGTCATGGGCCAGCGCCTCTGATGGCAGATAAAGAAAGCCGTCAGCGGTTTTGGCCAGGCTCGCGCTGCCCGCAGGCGCCGGATAACTGTCGATCAGGTCGGCGGTAGTCTGACCTTTGTCCGGCGCGAAAGCGGCGACATAGACCAGCGCTTTGACCTTTTTATCGTTGCCGGCTTCGGTAATGACGGTCCCGCCCCATGAATGTCCAGCCAGCACAACATCGCCCTCTGCTCGCGCTATCGCGCGCTGCGTGGCGGCGACGTCATCCTGCAGAGACGTTAGCGGCAGCTGTACGGCAATCACCTCATAGTTTCTGGCCTGAAGCTGTGAAATGACCCGATCCCAGCTGCTGCCGTCGGCAAAGGCACCGTGTACAAGTACGACAGAATGGGTTTCGCCGGCGCAGGCAAACTGCGCGGCAGAGAGGGCCAGCAGGCCCACAGAGAAAAAACTGGCAATGGCTTTCATAGTAAACCTCATAACGGTGGATGATTCTCTGCCTGCTGGCAGAGCCTTCATTAAACCCACCGCATGTGTTCAGCCTGTTTCCGCTATTGCCGGTTTTGTCGGGTTGTATGTGTAACCAGCCGGGGGGTACAAAAGGCTACAAATCGGTTTGTCGCAGCGTGACGCACGCATCGAGCCCGCCCTCTGGACGGTTGCTCAGGCGCAGCGTGCCGGACATCTGGCCGACCAGCTGGGTGGCAATCGCCAGCCCCAGACCCGTTCCGCCGGTGTGGCGATTGCGCGAGCTTTCCACGCGGTAAAAAGGCTCCAGCACCGCCTTTAGCTCCTCTTCGGGTATGCCTGGCCCGTTATCCACAACGTGAATCGTGACGCTGCCCTCCTCGGGGGCGCAGAGCTTGATTTCCGCTTCGCTGCCGAATTTCAGGGCATTATCGATAAGATTGGTCATGATACGGTGCAGCGCCTGCGGCCGGACGGCAAAAGTATCCTCTCCGTCGCAGGGCACAAAGGTCACCGCTTTACCCACATCCTGATAGTCGCAGGCAACGCTGTCGAGAAACGCATTCAGGCTGACCTTCTGGCGTTTCTCCTCTCGTACGTCAGAAGAGCGCGCATAAGCGATCCCTTCCAGCACAAGCTGGCTCATCGTGTCGAGATCGCTCAGCAGCTTGTCGCGCAGCTCCGGCTGTTCTGCCATCTCCACGCGCAGCTTCATGCGGGTGATCGGGGTTTGCAGATCGTGAGAAATGGCTGCCAGAATCTGCGCGCGTTCTTTCAGGTGATCCTGAATGCGCGTCTGCATGGCGTTAAATGCGCGCGCCGCCTGCTGCACTTCCGCCGGCCCCTTCTCTGCCATCATCTGCGTGCTGGCTGCTGGCTTCAGCGCATTCACCGCCTGCGTAAAGCGCATAAAAGGGCGCACAACCTGGCGTACGGCCAGCCAGGCGCAGAAAAGCAGCAATAGCAGCTGACCTGTCAGCACCAGCGGCAGCCAGCGTGCAATGGCCGGCATGCGCGGCCAGAGATCGAGCGTCAGCGGGGCGCCATCATGAAGCGTCAGATGCACCTGGATATGCTCGCGTGGTCCTGGAATGGCGTGGATGCTCATCTGGTAACGACCGCCAAGCGTCTCCTGTAAGGAACGCACCGCGTCGCGTGCCCGCCAGCTGCTGGGATAAGGTCCAGGCTCGCCTGGCGACAGCTGATATCGGTAGTTACCGCGCGCGAGCTTCGCCAGCCACTGAGGACGCTCCGCCGCAGGCAAGCGATCCAGAATAGCCACGCTGGTTGCCACATCATATTCCAGGTTTCCCAGCATGACGGTTTTGGCGCTACTCATTCGTTCTATCATCAGGCTGACCAGCGTGGAGGCATTTGCCAGCAGCAGCCCGCCTAGAACAATAATCAGCAGGCGCGACAGCAGCGAGCGTGGCCAGAGTGTCATTCATGCGCCTCTTTAATCACCACCGGCGCGGCCAGCACATAACCTTCACTGCGCACCGTTTTAATGTAAGCCGGCTCGCGTGCATCTTCACGCAGCCGCTGACGCAGCCGACTGACAAGCAGATCGACAGAGCGTTCGAACAGCTCGGCATCGCGCCCCTGAGTCAGGTTCAGCAGCTGATCGCGGTTGAGCACGCGCTGAGGATGGTCGAGAAATACACGCAGCAGACGATACTCGGCGCCGCTCAGCGCCACGATTACGCCGCTGCTGTCAATCAGATGACGCGCAGAGGTATCAAGCTGCCACTCGCCAAAAGCAATCAGACGTCCGGCTTCCGTAATCTGTAGGTTCGGCGGCAGCGCCCGGGTGCGCCGCAGAATGGCTTTAATGCGCGCCAGCAGCTCGCGCGCAACAAAAGGCTTAATCAGATAATCATCCGCGCCCATCTCCAGACCGAGAATACGATCGGTCTCCTCGCTGCGCGCGGTCAGCATCAGCACCGGCAGATTACGCTGCGTGTCGCTGCGCAACTGGCGGCACAGCGTCAGGCCATCATCCCCGGGCATCATGATATCCAGCACGACTAAATCGATATGTTGCGACGTCAGCACCGCGCGCATCTCACGCCCGTTAGCGGCGCCGGTCGCGCGATAGCCGGACTTTTCCAGGTAAGTGGTGATCAGATCGCGTATATCACGGTCATCGTCAACAACCAGAATGTGATCGATGTGCTCCAAAACATCCTCCTTCTCTGCGATATACGCAAACAGACCGGCTCGTGAGAGCCGGTCTCGTGAATAAAGGTGCCGTTACATGGCAGCGGCATCCGTGATGGCGTTGACAAAGTCGTCTGGATCTTCGGCAGGCGGATTGTGTCCGATATTCCCGGTGAAGGTCCGGTGTTCATATTTTCCGCTGAATTTTGCCCGATATGCTTCCGGTGCCGGATGAGGCGCACCGTTGTTATCGCCCTCAATAGTGATTGTGGGCACGGTAATAACCGGCAGAGCCGCTAACTTTTTCTCATAAGCATCATACTTTTGCTCGCCTTTTTCCAGACCCATACGCCAGCGATAGTTGCTGATTGTGATGGCCACCTGATCCGGGTTATCCAGCGCCTTCGCGGACTGATTAAAGGTCGCCTCGCTGAACTTCCACCCCGGTGAAGCCTGCTGCCAGATCAGGCGGGCAAAATCCCGCGTGTTTTGCGCATAGCCCTGTCGGCCACGCTCGGTGGCAAAATAGAACTGATACCACCACTGCAGCTCTGCCTTCGGCGGCAGAGGTTTTTTGCCCAGCGCCTGGCTGCTTATCAGGTAGCCGCTGACGGACACCAGAGATTTCACACGTTCTGGCCAGAGCGCGGCGACGATATCAGCCGTACGTGCGCCCCAGTCAAATCCGCCTAAGACAGCCTGTTTGATATTGAGCGCATCCATCAGCGCCACGACATCAGCTGCCATGGCAGACGGCTGGCCGTTGCGCGGCGTGCTGTCTGACAAAAAGCGCGTGCTGCCGTAGCCGCGAAGCCAGGGCACGATAACGCGGTAGCCCCTGGCCGCCAGCTCAGGCGCCACCGTGGCATAGCTCTGGATGTCATAAGGCCAGCCGTGCAGCAGAATAATGGGCTGCCCGCTGCGAGGACCAATATCCACATAACCCACGTTAAGCACGCCGGCGTTGACCTGATGAATGCGGCTAAATGCGGCGGCATAGTCTGCCTCGGTCGAGGCCGCGAAGGCTGATGTCCCGGCGCTCAGCGCCAGCGCGGCCAGCAGTGATTTACGGAAGAAAGCGTTCATAGCGGTGTTCCTTAATCTGTCAGTGGTGTGGAGCATGCTCGGGCAGGGTGAAGGTGACGGTTTTGCTGTCGAGCGGCTTATGGGTGGGGTCGGCAAGAATAATGGTCACCTTATGCTTGCCCGCGGGCAGCCCGACCAGAATGACGGGTTCACCGCTCGTGTCTGCCCAGTGCCACGGATTGTCATCAACGATCACGTGAATATGCCCAATGCGCGGGGTGATTTTCAGCGCCTCTGGGCCAAAGACCGGCTCGATACGCAAATTTTCGGCCCGGTACTGAATAAAAACCGCGCCTTTGCGCAGCGGGCCAGCCAGGGGGGCATCAACAATCAATTTTGCCGGAGGCTGAGGATTTTCCAGCGGCGCGACGGCAGCCGGGCCCAGTACATCGCGGGCGCTAAGGTCGCCGAGCCTGTCTGCCCAGGCACAGGTCGCTGAAGCGCCCATCAGAAAAGATGAAATCAGCAGTCGGGTTAACATTGGGGTATCTCCACGCAGTTATTTGATGCGTTAAGAAGAACACGGCAATGTACAGGCAATATGTGCAAAACGGCGGGTTGTGCAACGGGGTGTATGTGTCCAGCGGGGAGATACACTGCGATACAAAAATAATAAAAATCCACAACGCCAGCAGAAGAAAAAGTGCCGCTATGAGCCTGCGGCTGTTGCGCTGCTGGTTTCTTCCGTTACGTTTGGGCTAAATCATTCATCGCTTCACGGCGAATTTCTTTTATCCGGTGATGGCCGGGAGTAACAGTTGACCCTCTAAGAAAAAGATATGCAGGGTATAGAGAGAGAGACAGAAAATGGCACAGGAAAACAGGTAAGATCTTTCTGACGGAATAGTGTGGTAATCGCGAGCGCTTCGTCCCACGGATTGAAAACGACATGCCCCTCTTTTAAAAACGGCTTCAACTCATCTTTTATACGCGGATGACGACATCTCACGGCCGCCACTTAATGCCCCGTGAAGCTTGATATAACCTCAAGCTGACCGTGATGGTTCATCCCAGATGCCAGGGATCCTGTTGTAAAATCCACTTTGCCCGAGATAAGGCCTTCCGGGGAATTATGGACTGTCGAATACACCGGTTTAATCGAAACCCCTGGTGCGTTAACGGGCTGGTTACCATTGCCTCGGCAGCTGTATTTATCTTGCGGTTCCGGTGAGTCGCTTTAAAAATAAGCAGCAGATTCATATTCAGTGAGCGTAATTCCTGATGCCTGTTTTTCATCTCAACCCTGAATATAATGCACTATTTTCATTGTAATATTCGGGTAAAATAGGGGGTCCAGAACCAGCAACTGAAGGTGAAAAATGAGCAGTATAATTTTCCGCGAAGTTAATATATCAGACCTCGACAGATGCTATTACATAGAAAGCGAGGCATATGAAGGAGATGAGGCAGCGACGCTGGAAAAAATTGCCACCCGTATTCAACAGTATCCCGAAGGGTTTCTTTGTGCTGAACTGGACAGAAAGCTTATCGGATTTATCAACTCAGGGTGCGCCTGGAATGTCGTCATGTCTGACGAAGAGTTCAAAGAGTTGAAAGGCCATGATGCAGCCGCTCCAAACGTTGTGATTATGTCAGTTGTGCTTGATCCTGCTTATCAGGGCAAGGGTTACGCCGGTCAGATGATGCGCGAATTTATTAGCAAGATGAGAAAAAAAGGTAAGAAAACAATCCATCTCATGTGCAAAACCCATCACGTTGAGCTCTACAGAAAATTTGGTTACACCTATATTAAGCCTTCTGAATCAGAGCATGGCGGCATGGCCTGGCATGAAATGATCATGACGCTGTAACCCGATATTCAGGCAGGCTGACCAGCCTGCTATCTGAACAGATTATGTTATGTCCGCTGCTGGCTCATAGCGGAACAACCCGACGGGGCGGGTCTTCTGCTCAAAGCGACATAAACTCATTTACCGCACAGATTTACAGGGAGCCGTGAGGGGGAGATCGGGCTAATCGATGCGAACAGTTACACTTCCAGCTACCATGCCAATAGCGTCCGCATAAACTTTTTTCATACCATCAACTGCCTCTTTTTCAGACTCCCTCAGTTGCTCCAGGATGCTGTGTTTTTCAACGTTTTTTCCTGATGAAATCAAAGAAGATACCGCACGACCGATCGCTAAATTGATTTCATCCATTGCCTGTGAAGTCACGATATCCATTCTGGTTCCTCAAAGTTCAAATCCTGTCAGTGCAGGGCGGTCGGCATTTGGTCAATGCTCAGTACCAATCGATACCGCTGGAAAGCTCGAATAATACCAGGAAAAGCGTGAGGCGATAATCAGTCATGTCTGAAGGCGGTAAACTTTTAACCCTGCCCATATGGCGCCAGTATTAACATAATCATCGACACTCTTTACAACTGCAGGTCGAGCTTCGCTTTATCAGGATGCAGGGGATTTCTGCTTGTGGCACAGAGTGGACTGATACTGAAGTAAGGATCGCTATGAGCGACAAGCGGTCCTTTGCGCCTAAAAGGGTATATGCAATATTTGCGATGAACGGCCCTGCAATCAGCCTCAGGATTGCCCCGAGGCTGAGCTATCAGACTTTATCTACCCTTTAACGTGCCGCTAAGCTTTTGCACAGCCGACGTGATAATCACAAAGAATACTGGCACGAAGAAAATCGCCAGCAGCGTGCCGCTGATCATCCCGCCGAATACGCCTGTGCCAATCGCGTTCTGGGTACTTTTACTTGCCCCGTTTGCCACCATCAGCGGCACCACGCCAAGAGTAAAAGCCAGCGACGTCATGATAATGGGTCGCAGACGTAATCGGGCGGCCTCTCTGGCTGCCTCAGCTAACGGTTTACCCTGCGCATAAAGCTGCCGCGCAAACTCCACGATCAGGATGGCGTTTTTGGTTGAAAGGCCGATGAGCGTAATCATGCCGACCTTGAAAAAAACATCGTTCGTCATCCCCGCGATAAACACCGCCAGCAGCGCGCCCGCCATACCCAGCGGCACGACAAGTATGACTGAAAGCGGCACGGACCAGCTCTCATACAGCGCGGCAAGCACCAGGAAGACAACAAGCAGGGATAAGGCTATCAGCAAGGGCATCTGCGCCGCCGTGCTGCGCTCCTGCAGCGAGGCGCCGGTCCACTCGGCGAAATAGCCTGTCGGCAGTGATGCCGCGAGCCTGTTCATCTCAGCCATCGCCGCGCCGCTGGAGTAACCCTCGCCGGGGCTGCCGGCGATTTTAATGGCGGGATAGCCCTGATAACGATTGAGCTGCTGCGGCGACTGCAACCAGGTTGCCGTGACAAAGGCCGACAGCGGCACCATCTCGCCCGAAGCATTCCTGACGTAGAGCCTGAGTAAATCCGCCAGCTGCATGCGGTAGACGGAATCCGCCTGCACGATAACCTGCTGCACGCGTCCGTTATCCACGTAGTCATTCACGTAATTTGAGCCGATGGCGGATGACAGCATCTGGTTAATGTCGTCAAAGCTGACGCCCATCGCCTGCGCTTTTTCCCGGTCCACCTCAAGCGCTGCGCTGACGCCCTCTGGCAACCCCTCAATGTAGACATCCCTCACCACGCCGCCCTGATTGGCCTTTTCCGTCAGCGCTGTGGCCGCCTGCAACAAGGCGGCGTAACCGCGACCGGCGCGATCCTCGAGGTAAAGATTAAAACCTGATGACGTCCCCATATCGGAGATGGCGGGCGGCATCAGACTCATTACCGTGGCGGCAGCGTCGTTGCTCATTGTGGCCTGAACAAATTCCGCTTCGCCATTCGCGGTTGCGCCCTGGCGCTCGCCCCAGTCCTTCAGCGTGGTAAAGGCCAGTGCGGTGTTCGGGCCGGAGCCGGAAAAACCAAAGCCGAAAATAGAGATATTGCTGGCAATGCCGGGCCTTTCCATAATCGCTTTTTCAAGCCGATCGACCACATAGCGGGTTCTTTCCAGCGTGGCGTCTGACGGCAGCTGGATCGACGTCATGAAGTAGCCCTGATCCTCATCGGGGATAAACGATGAGGGCAGCGACGACCAGGCGGCAAAAACCGCCGCGCACAGCACCGCGTAAATCAGCATAACGCGGCCGCTGCGGCGCAGCGTGGCGTGCAATCCTCGCTCATAGCGGGCCGTCAGGGCATTGAAGCGGCGGTTAAACCAGCCTGCAAAGCCTTTCTTCTCCTCGCCGCGCTGCGCAACCGGCTTCAGCAGCGACGCGCACAGCGCGGGAGTCATGGTCAGCGCAAGGAAAGCCGAGAACAGAATGGAAACGGCCATCGAGAGCGTGAACTGGCGGTAGATGACCCCGACCGAGCCGGTAGCGAATCCCATCGGGATAAACACGGCGGTCAGCACCAGCGTAATGCCGATAATCGCTGGCGTGATCTCGCGCATCGCCTCACGCGTCGCCTCTTTCGGCGACAGGCCTTTTTCCGCCATCAGGCGCTCAACGCTCTCTACCACCACAATCGCATCGTCCACGATGATGCCGATAGCCAGCACCATGCCGAACATAGTCAGCACATTAATGGAAAAACCGCTTACCAGCATCACGGTAAAGGTGCCGAGCAGCGCCACCGGCGCGACAATTGCCGGAATAAAGGTGCAGCGCAGATTTTGCAGAAACAGCAACATCACGAGGAAAACCAGCACCATGGCTTCAATAAAGGTGTGTATGACTTTCTCAATCGACAGCTTCACAAAGGGCGCGGTATCAAACGGCACCGAGAACGCCATGCCCTTCGGCAGCACCGTTGAGAGTTCATTCAGTCGTGAACGGACGCCTTCTGCGGTGCTCACAGCATTGGCACCGGGCATCAGCTGAATCGCTGCTGCCGTGGCGGCGTGTCCATTTTCGCGAATAGCGAACGCGTAGCTTTGCAGCCCCTGCTCCACGCGCGCCACGTCAGCCAGCCGGACGCGCGAGCCGTTATTCAGCGCCTTAAGCGTAATGTTGCGGAAATCCTCCACCGAACTGAGCTGTCCGCGCACCGTGAGCGGGTAAGTGACGGACTGGCCGGGCTGCGCGGGTTCATCGCCGATTCTGCCGGGCGAGACCTGTGCGTTTTGCTGGCTCAGGGCGGTAGTGACGTCGCTGACCGACAGCTTATAGTTGAACAGTTTGATCGGATCCAGCCATATGCGCATCGCTTTCTCCGCGCCAAACAGCTGAACTTTGCCAACGCCCGGCACGCGCCGCAGCTCCTCAGAAACGTTACGCGCAAAATAGTCGCTCAGGTCCTGTTCGCTGTACTGCCCCGTGGGCGAGCGCAACCCGACAATCATCAAAAAGCCAGAATTGGCCGCCTCCACGTTTAGCCCATTCTGGCGGACGGTTTGCGGCAAACGGGGTTCAACCACCTTAATCTTGTTCTGCACATCAACCTGAGCGAGCTTGATGTCCGTGCCGGGTTTAAAGGTCACAGTGATGGTAGCGGTGCCTGAGGTATCGCTTGAAGACTCGAAGTAGAGTATGTCGTCGACGCTGGAGATCTCTCTTTCGATCAGCGAGATAACCGACTCATTCATGGTTTCTGGCGTGGCGCCCGGATAGGTTACCGTAATGCTGACGCCCGGCGGCGCCACCGAGGGATACTGCGCCACAGGCAGCTGCGGAATGGCAATGAAGCCTGCCAGTACGATAAACAGGGCGACAACCCAGGCAAAAACAGGCCTTTCAATAAAGAATTGCGGCATTGGTATATCCGGGGGTTAAGCGGGAGATGGTCATTTTTGGTTCAGGCTCAGATTTGCCCGGTGTTGACGCGGCGGCCGATATCCTTGAGCTGGGAGTACTTTTCCAGCAGCTGCGGGCCGTCATCCAGACTCATGGCGAACATCCACATATAGGTCATCACCGAATAGATATGACCAGCATCGCGAACGCCGTTTAGCGTCATGTGGAGAATGGTCATGGCGAACAGCAGCGCAGTCACGCACCCAATAGCCAGATATCCCATGGCTTCACGATCGGAAAGGCGGATACGCAAACCTGCCAACACGCCGTAATGCTTCGCCAGTGAAGGCGCTCTGGCCGTGCTGACAAAACCCACCTCTTTTTCCAGCCGGTTATTCAGGCGCACAAACAGCGCTTCGTTTTTACGCGTGAAGCCGGGCAGAAAGCCGCCAAAGAAGACCAGGATGGCGATACAGGCGATGCCGGTCCAGAACTCAATAGCCAGCAGCATCACGGCAGCTCCCGTAATCGACGCAACGGACGTGATAAGCACCGGCAGATGCTTCTCGAAAAAATCGACGAATTCGCGCGACAGCGTCACGCGCGCCACAATGGTCGATGCGCCCTGATTTTCGCTGCGCTGCGTCAGGATCACCGGGACCGCGAGCTCGGCGTAAATACGGGCAAAAGTGCGGGTATCTACGCTGCGGCGCGCGGCGCCAATCGCCCACATAATGAATACCATGCCCGCGTATAGCATAGCGTGCAGCGCCCGTCCCGAAAGAATGGCGTTGATGGCAAATCCCGCCAGTAGCGGGTAGAGCAGATACATGACGTTCTCGGCAACGACCAGCAAAAAAGTAAGCAATAGCTTTTTCCTATGCCGACGTCCCAACATTTTCAGGGTCTGCAGAGCGCTGCGAGCAGGCGCAGGCGGCGCTGGCGTTTTGAATGTTTGCATGTTTAACTTCTGATTATGATGTTCTTGAGCGGTTGCTCAAGACTGGGGTGAGTCTATTTGAGCACTTGCTCAAAGTCAATGCAGGGAAATAATGAACCTATGCCAGCTGAAAATCTTCGCGCTAAAATCCTCGACGGAGCGATAGCGCTTTTTATTGATAAAGGTATTGATAAAGTGACGACCCGGGAGCTTACCGAGCATGTCGGTATCTCACGTAGCCATATCTATCACTATTTCCGCGACTGGCGTTCGCTCAGGCTGGAGGCGGTTGAGCGTTTCATGCAGACCGATCTTGAGGCTTTTAAAGAGGCTATTGCAGGTTTCGCGCCTGATGTCGCGCTTGATGCTTTTATCACCAGCTTGCCTGCAACCCAGGATGCGGACTGGCTGCTGTACAATTCGGTCTGGACGCAGGCCCAGCACGATCCGGCCTATGCCGATTTGGCCATGAACAACATGAACAGGTGGTTTAGCCTTTTAGAAAGGCTCATTGAAACGGGCATTGGTCAGGGCCTTTACCGGCAGGTCGATGTGGCGCGCACCGCCCGCATAATAGGCGGCGCGGTGAATGGCTATGCCGATATTCTGAGCGTAAGCCCCACAGCAGCGGGCTTTCAGCAAGCGAAAGAGGACTTACGTGAGTTGGTTAAGCAGCTTTTAGATGTTGCTGCGTGAATCTTCTGACCTGCTTAATCCGTAACTGGCATTTCCGGCCGCAGGCCGTATGTACCGGCATCCTTCATGCAGATAAAGCGAGAGTGCTTGTCTTCGCTCTTGACCTGAAGTTCTGCATCCCGATACGCCTGGAACGAGCCGGAGACCTCGATATCGTTCTGGCAGGAGATAGTCTTTTTGCCCTGTTAGCACCACACAGAAACGCAGCTATTTAGTGGGTCATCGCTGCATCATACAGGCCCCCAATATTACAGCCTGCCAAAAGGTGGACGGATGAACGTCTCAACTGGGATGACGCTGAGTTGGTCAGACCTAAATTACTATATGAGAATAACTGGCGTTTGTTAAACGCATATAGGCGGTAACCTGAATACTCTTTCTGGAATCATGGGAAGCAAATGGATGCCTGAGATACATGAAGGCGAAATAATTTTAGGTAAGCATGAGCTTTTTGATAGCTCAGATACCGGGCGTCAACCGGCTGATGTGATACAGGAAGTTATGGCAGATAAATCTTTACCACTTTTAGACGGTTTCGACTGTTGCCATACACATCCAATGCTTACTCTGCCTCCTGGGGTTCCATTAAGCATTGATTTCGATAAGTCTACTGTCGCAATAACAGGGAAATATTTGAGCTGAACTGTTTTACAGTTTGTAACTCACGGTATAGCTAACAACGTGTTCATCTTACTTGCGGCTTATAGTTCTTTAAGAGCGAGGAGCGGACGTTACGCATCCCTTCTAACATTGGCTCTGAGCAGTCAGAATTGAACCTAGTGATTCATTGTGAATTCCCGAACGCCTTTGCAGCCAGTCTGATTCGTCGCAACTTTTTGAATTACTCATCCTAATTAATCTGTCCATTATTGCCATAGTTGTGAAAAACATGATGTTAGAAACCGGATTCATGGTCATAAATCACGTTCTTATGCTCCACACCATCATCGTATGAGGTCTTTATGCTGATAGCGCAGGTTTCAGATATTCACGCCTCACCCGAAAATGATCACCTGCTTCGGTTCGACCAGATACTTAACTGGCTTGCGCATCTGCAACCTGACGTACTGATACTTACAGGTGATTTAACGGATGGTCATTGGCAGGAAGGTTATATAAAGATAGCTGACCGTCTGAATCAGCAAAATTACCCTTCGTTGATCCTGCCGGGTAACTCAGACGACCGCAGTCTAATGCGTTCTGTTTGGGATGAGAACAGATGGGCGCACGATGCCCAAGGAGAGGCCCTGCACTTCATTCATAACACCGGTGGCATTCGCCTGATTGGTCTGGATTCGACGATTGATTATAAGGATTACGGCAGTGTGACTGACCATCTGGAATGGTTGGATAATCAAATTAGCGATGCATGCAGCTCTCCGTCATTGATGTTTATGCACCATCACGTATTTGCATCTGGCATACCAACGCTAGACGAAACGATGTGCAGAGGTCTGCCTGAGATGGAAGATTTGATTAAACGCGCCCCGACCAGACTACTCGCCATTTCTTCAGGCCATGTCCACAGACCAATAGCGGGTACGTTTGCGGGCATACCTGCCTACATTTGTGGCTCCGTTTGCCCGGCTAATCCTGTCTGGTTTGGAACAGTAAACGCTCCTCCTGCGAATGACCCGCCAGCATTGATGATTCACCGCTACGTCAGTAAATCCATTACCAGTCATCACGTTTGCGTTTAACTGGTATTCAGCAAAGCATAGACCTCATAGAAAACGACCTGATCCCCAATGATCAACACATAATGTTGTGCGGGAGCAATGTCCGCTTCTGGCACAAAGCGGACGTTAGTATCAAAAACCTGATGGCCCCCTCCGGCTCCCCGGCGTAGCCGGGTCGTCGAGCCCCACTCCGCTAACCGGCAGAGCCGGTAAGCTCCGCCGAATCCCTCCGGGGTTCGGGCCTGCTGGCCAGGGTCTGAGGGCGAACGGCAAAGTTAGCATCCGCAGCCTGCTTACCGTCTTCTATGAGCGAAAATCGGGAGTACCCGTTTACATCCAGGCGACGAGCAACACTTCATTGAACATTCAATTGGTCTCATAAAGATTATGGATGCTTTACATCCTTCAGTAGGCCGCATACCAACAAGGTAAAAACCTGAATCGCTTTTGGTAATGCATGCTGTGGAGCATCGCTAGCGGCTACCCACTGAGCCGCATTCAGTGCGGCACCATTTAACAGCCAGGCCGTGGCATCCACATCTACCGGTTTGATTAAGCCGCTTTCAATCAAATCTGAAATGCTCTCGCGAGTAGCCTGGAGGCAATTATTCTGACTCGGCCATTTTGTAGGATCACCAAGAAAAGCCGGGCCATCAAGCAGAACGATGCGCCGAACTTCTTCATCCAGCGCCATCTTGATATAGGCTATCCCTTCAGCCAGCAGCTTATGCTGGTCATCATCGGAATGTGCCGCTGCACTTTTAGCACGTTGCGCCATTTCTGAATCAATCTGCGTAACCACAGCGGCAAGCAACCCTTTTTTATCCCCAAAATTATGGTACAGGGCCCCACGTGTCAGTCCGACACTGGCCGTCAGATCATCCATTGATGCTGCTGCAAATCCTTTTTCGGCGAAGGCTTTTCGTGCGGCCGCAATCAATTTTATGCGAGTTTCTTCCATCGTTTCGGCGCGGCGTTTGGCAGCCATGCGGACTCCTTGCAATATACGCAGCGCATGAAGTTTGACATACACGGCGTATGTGTGATTAATTTTACATACGCCGCGTATATTAATTCATTTATTTATGCTGCGCATCAGCTGTCGCACATCCAAATAAAGGATACGTTATGAACCAACCGAAACCCGTTTTCCCTACAAATCGCCACGCTCTCTATGCGAAGCATGGTTATTCTGCAGCCATCCGCTCTGGTGATTTACTGTTTGTTTCCGGTCAGGTGGGTAGCCGGGAAGACGGTACACCTGAACCCTACTTTGAAACGCAGGTAGTGCGTGCCTTCGATAATCTTAAGGCCATACTTACCGCTGCTGGATGTACGTTTGACGATCTTATCGATGTGACAACCTTTCATACGGATCCGGAGAATCAATTTCCAACTATTATGCAGGTGAAACAAACCGTTTTCCCGAAGCCCCCGTATCCGAACTGGACAGCCGTGGGTGTTAACTGGTTGGCGGGCTTTGATTTTGAGATAAAGGTTATCGCCCGAATTCCTGAACATCAGGAATAAAGACTTCGCACACAGATATCAGGAGAACCGATATCTGTGTGTAAATTTGCAAACAGGTTAACTATGTCCGCTTCTGGCACAAAGCGCACATACAAGAAAGGCAACGTCCGCGTGGAGCGAAAAACAGCCTTCATCTCACCCCCATCATTTGCCACCCGTATCGGATAGAGGATCAGAATCAGGCGTAACAGGGGGGATCGTGCTTCACCTGTAAAGCTCGTTATCGCATTAAGGAGAAACGTTTCCTTAATCAGGGGAAGCACGCGTGAATGGGAGATCAGACGCCGTGTTTACAGAACTCAGCAATCGCCGCAGGCTTTCTGAACTTCTCTGACAGCCGCAGGCTAAGCAAAGCCAGAACAATAAAGGCGACAGATATCCCGGCCAGCCCGTAAAAACCCGTTAACGGATAAATCCATGAAGCCACTGCCGAGCCAAAACCTATGCCACCAAACATAAAGGCGCTGGTCAGCGCCAGCGCAATGCCGCGGTGCCGGACAGAGGAGAGTTCAACGATCCTGCGCTGCTGGCTGGGCCAGAGCAGGTCTGTGGCAAAGGCCCAGAACACCAGCGCCGTCAGCAGCAGGCCCAGCGTTTTCGGCAGCAGAACAATCAGCACCGTATCCAGGATAAGCAGCGTCATGCCGCTCAGCAGCAGCTTTTCAGCGCTAAAGCGTGCCGCCGCCCGGGTAACCCACAGATTTCCCAGCACGCCGGCGATGCCCAGCACCGCCAGCGCCGCAGAAACCGCATGGGTGCCGCCGGCGTAGGTGTCGCGGATCAGCGGGGCGATAAAAGAGTAAAAGCTGTAGACCCCGGAGGTAATGAAAAACACCACCAGGAAGGCGGTCAGGTATTTTCCTTCAGACAGGACGCCCGCTATCTCGCTAAGCCGGATACGCGAGCCCGCGCTTTTATCCGGCACCGTCAGCAGGACGTTCAGCCCACTCAGCAGGCTTACCAGACCCACCAGCGCAAACAGCGTTCTGGCACCCCACAGGCTGGCAATCCACGCGGCAAGTGGAATACCGGCCAGGCTCGCCATCGATACCCCGAGCAACACCATGCCGATAGCTCGCCCGCGCTGCTGTTCATGCACCAGCTCGGAACCGAGCGCAACCAGCACCGGGCCGATAAAGCCTGCGCCCACGCCCATCAGTATGCGCGAGGCAACCAGCGCGCCGTAAGCTGGCGACAGCGCAAAAGCAAAGGCACCCAGACCAAACAGCCCGATGCCTGCAAGCACCAGCTGACGACGGCGCAGATGCCCAAACAGCACCTGAACCAGCGGGGCGGCAAGCGCAAAGGTCAGACCAAATATGCTCAGTAGGCGCGCGCTCTGCGCATCGGTCAGCTGCCAGGCAGCGGATATCGCGGGCAGACTGCCGGCAACAGAGAGCGCTCCTGTAGCCTGTACAAAGTAAGCGATGCTCAGCGCGCGCAGGGCGCGGCGCTGGGAAGTGGTGATAGTGGCCATAATTCATCTCCGGCATAAGAACAGGGGCTGGACGCCCCTGTCTCGTTTACTGAACAGGAATTGGGTTATCGGCGACAGACTGGTTGAACTGGTTCACCAGGGCATGTTCGTTCGCGCCCGGGTTATCACGCACCGGCAGCACGCGATCGACGATGGCTTCAATGGTATCGGTGCCCAGTTTGTCAAAGGTTTCGCGGATAAAGTCCTCCAGCGGCATGGCGCGCGGATCGCCGCTCTTGTAAATCAGGTCGGTATCGACCCAGGGCGGAGAGATCTCAATCACCTGCACGCCGCTGTCGCGCAGCAGGAAGCGCTGCGACAGGGTATAGGAGTGGATGGCGGCCTTGGTGGCGGAGTAGAGCGCATTGGTCGCCAGCGGCAGGAACGCCAGTACTGAGCTGTTGTTGATCAGCACCGCATCAGGCTGCTGCTTCAGATGTTCGATAAAGGCGGCGCTGACGCGTACCGGCCCGAGAATATTGGTATTAAGCAGCGTGACCGCCTGCGCATCGTCCAGCTCGCCGGCCGCGTTGTCGAAAGGCATAATGCCGGCGTTATTGATAACCACGTTCAGCGCCGGATAGCGCGTCAGCACGCTTTGCGCAGCGGCTTTGATACTGTCGGCGCTTGTTACGTCCAGTACCACATAATCCATGCCCGGACTGGCCGCGGTCACCTCCTTCAGCAGCGCCTCACGGCGTCCAGAGATAATTACCTGGTTGCCCAGCTGATGAAATTTTTCTGCCATTGCGCGGCCGATGCCGGAGGTGCCGCCGGTAATGAAAATAGTGTTATTAGTCAGTTTCATAATCATATTCCTTCAAATGAGTCGTTATAAGGTTATTAAGAGGTCAGCGTGAATCAGTGAACAGAAACAGGTTGATAGCGCTGAGCCGGCGCGTCGCTGCCAAGATGCGGGATCATCGCCTGGCGCGCCTGCTCGTATTGTGTCCACAGGGTTTCATCTTGCAGGGAGGGGATGGTGATCAGCTCGCCGCGGGCAAAGCCCCTGAGCGCGGCGTCTACCATCGCCTGCGCGCTCATCACGATTTTTGGATCAAGTTGCTCTACGGGCAGGCCGCCGTTATCCCAGAACGGGGTGGCGGTCGCGCCGGGCAGTACGGCCTGCACCTGAATACCCTGACCGGCCAGTTCATGATGCAGCGACTGCGTAAACGCCAGCACATAGGCCTTACTGCCGCCATAAACGCCGTTCAGTAACTCAGGCGCGATACTGACAATAGAGGCGATATTGATGATGGCACCGCGCCCGCGCTCGACAAATCCTGGCACCACGGCGTAGGTCAGGCGGGTCAGGGCGGTGACGTTCAGGTTGATCATGGCGGTCATCTGCTCTGCGCTGCTTTGTAGCAGCGGCGTGTGGGTGCCGATGCCGGCATTGTTCACCAGAAGCGTGATGCTGGCGTCCTGACGCAGCTTCTCTTCCAGTCTGGCAAGCTGGGCAG
Source organism: Pantoea agglomerans (assembly GCF_020149765.1). Classification (NCBI taxonomy): domain Bacteria; kingdom Pseudomonadati; phylum Pseudomonadota; class Gammaproteobacteria; order Enterobacterales; family Erwiniaceae; genus Pantoea; species Pantoea agglomerans. The sequence goes on along the minus strand of NZ_CP083808.1, from coordinate 450,609 downwards.
CATCGGCCAGGTCAGCGGCGACAACCTCGACGCTGCGACCGCTGTCGGTGGTGATATGCTCCGCCAGCTGGTTCAGCCGGTTATGGTTACGCGCCACGATAATCAGGTCATAGCCCATACGTGCCAGGCGGCCAGCGTAGAGTGCGCCCATGCCGGTAGAGGCGCCGGTGACAACGGCGGTGCCGCGGTCGGTGTGTGTCTGCTGCGTCATGATGTTCACCTTGTCAGTTATCGGGTTGGTGAATTCATAGTACGCAGTCAGGCACCGGCGCGGCTGACAAGAAAGGGTGTGTTTCAGGACATCATGATGGCCGGATTAACGGACATCATGATGGGAGAGGCGGGCAGAAAAATGAGGGGTCAGGCTTTGCCGGTACGTATAGACTGCGGCGGAATACCATAGCCGCGTATAAAGACCTCACGCATATGCCGCCGGTCGCGAAATCCGGACTCACGCGCAATCACTTCCATCGGCAGCCTGCTCTGCTCAATCAGCAGCCTGGCATTTTCCAGCCGCAGCGCCTCCACCGCTTTTGCCGGAGACTTACCGGTTTCAGAGCGAAACAGCCTGCTGAGCTGGCGCGCGCTGACGTGTACCGCATCCGCCATCTCTTCAATGGTTAAGGGCTTGCTGAGGTTTTTGCGCGCATACTCCAGCGCAGACTGCAGGCGATCGCTGCGCGGCGAGAGCATCAGCAGCTCCGAGTGCTGGGTTTGCCCACCAGAGCGGCGGTGGTGCATGACCAGCAGATGCGCCACGGAGCGCGCCACCTCTGTTCCCAGATCCTTCTCGACCATGCCCAGCGCCATATCGAGCCCGGCGGTTAAGCCAGCTGATGTCCAGACGTGGTCGTCGATGATAAAAATGCGATCTTCCTCAACCCGGGTGGAGGGGTGCATCGTTTTCAGGGTCTGCGCGTGGATCCAGTGGGTAGTCGCCCGGCGTTCGTCAAGCAGTCCGGCCTGGCCCAGCACGAAGGCACCGGTGCAAATACCGGCCACGCGGCGCGCTTTCCGCGCATGGGTCTGCAAAAAGGTCACCACGCCGGGCGTAGCCGGCAGCTCAACCGGCGTCAGCACCCCGGCCACCAGCCAGGTATCAATGGGCGCCTCGCCATCAAGCGTTTTACTGTCGACGCTGAAGCCGTACGAGGATAGAACGGACCCACCATGTTCGGAGTAAACCGCACAATCATAGAAGGGTTCCCCCTTAACCTGATTGGCAAACTCAAAGATACTCAGCGTGGACAACCCTAACACCTGAAAGTAATCAGAAATCAGCAAGCCTACCCGATGCATCATCTTCTCCTGCTTCAGCCCAGCGCCGGAACGGTCTGCATTGCCGGTATCGCTGAAAATGTTAAGCGTTAACAATACCCTGACTGCGGTACTGCACATACTGCCTTTTTTAAAATGATTAAACCTCTCTCCAGAATCTGAAAGTTCATTTTCACTTTCCGCGTGAAAGTGTTTGCGCGCACTGCGCCTGTTTCACAGGAAAGGGTCACTCTATTATTTATTTCACACAAGGCAGCGGAATTATCTGGCCGCCCTGACAAATAACCCTGAATATATCAATCACTGGCTAAGGAAATGAAAATGAAAACTGTAAAATCTGCACTGATTATTGCCGCTCTGTGCGCCATTTCGTTTGGCAGCGTTGCTCAGAGCATTACCGCAACGGGTTCAACGCTGGATGAAGCTGAGTCGAAAATTGCCCAACAGGCTAAAAAAGCAGGCTCTGATTATAAAATTACCGAAAGTTATGCTGGCAATCAGTTCCATATGACGGCAGAGCTGAGCAAGTAAATATAAAATGAGAAAAAGGCCATTTCACCGAAATGGCCTTTTTCATTTATGCGCTCTGGTTAGCGGGTAATACCGCCTGCGCACCGGTGGCGAAAGCCGGATGCGTGCGCATCAACGCCGTAATAGACCTCAGATGTTCGCGCAGCAGGCCGTGCAGCTCCCGGATCGCCGGAGAAAATTGCTTACGGTGAGGACAAATAAGATTCAATGGCACGGCTTCCCCAGGCTGTTCGGGAAGCAGCACTTCCAGCCGACCGGCCAGCACATCGCTGCTGACATCTATCCATGATTTATAGGCAATCCCCATTCCCGCGACTGCCCAGCGCCTCGTCAGATCGGCATCGTCGCATAACATTCTGCTACTGACCGTCAACTGGCGCCGGACGCCATTTTCCGGAAAGGACCATTTATCGTAGGCGTGTCCGTTAAGGGTATAGAGCAGGCACTGGTGCCTGAGCAAATCATCAAGGTGCTGCAGCCTGCCGTGCTTATTGAGATAGGCGGGTGAAGCGGTAAGCACGCGCCGGTTATCTTCGGCCAGCGGCAACGCGACGTAACTACTGTTTTCAAGCGTCCCATAGCGGATGGCCACATCCACCGGATCGCGAAAAACATCGCTGACGTGATCGGACAGAAAGAGGCGCAGGGATATTTTGGGATGTTTTTCGCAAAAGGCGGTAATAACCGGCAGGATGATATTTCGCCCGATGTCTGACGGAATGGCTATTTTCAGTTCACCCTGAATTTCATCCTCACTTCCCTGCAGACGCTCGGTGCCCGCCTGCAGAATAGTCAGCATTTCCTGAGCATAAGGAAGCCAGGTTTCTCCCTCTGCGGTGAGGCGCAGGCTTCGCGTGGATCGCGCAAATAATCGCTTATTCAGGTCGCGCTCCAGACGGTTAACTGCGGCACTGACCTGACCCGGAAGAATATCGGCTTCACGGGCTGCGCGGGAAAAGCTGCCCAGCGCGGCGGAACGGACGAACAACGTAACATCTTCAAGACGTATCATTCAGGCTCCAGAAGGCAAATGTATTCGGATCCGGTCAGGCGGTGACATTACTGGTCATCATCAGGTCTGATAAAGCGGAGCAGAGCGTTCACGCGCTCCTGCCAGGCCTGCGGCTCAAGTCTGTCATTAGCTTCCAGACAGGCCTCAACGAGAAAAGACCAGATAATTTCTGCCATTACGCCGGCATTTTTCTGTACGGGTAGGTTCATCCGTATCTGTTTAATGACTGCCCCGCGAAAGTCACGCACGATGTCCAGCGCAGCCTCGGGCAGAACGGCAACTTCACGCGTTGAGTTGATGATAAAGCACCCGGTAAACGCGGGATTATTAAAGGGCGCAGCCAGCAGGAATTGCTCAATATTTTGCCAGCCATAGGGCTGTTTTTGTAACAGATACTGGGCAGGCGCGCTACTGACATAGTGTTCCAGCGCGCTGACAAAAAGCTGTTCCTTACTGCAGAAGGTGGCGTACAGGCTTGAGCGATTAATGTCGGTCGCTTCTTCAAGCTGGCCAAGGCTGGTGCCAGCCAGCCCGTTCTTCCAGAAGAGAGGAATAACGCGACTCAGAACGTCTTCATTGCTTATTTTTCTGGGTCTGGCCATCGGGACCTCCGTTTTAAACCAATCATTTTAATATGCATCTTACCTGCGGAAAATACCACCCTGATAAAAATAAAAACTGATCAGTTCAAAACTGCTTGCATTTTTGCAGCAGTAACGACTAGTTTTAAAACGATCAGTTTAAAACGGAATCCCAACATGAAAACCAAGACGCTTTCAGCCCGATATGCTTTCTGGATCAGCGCCGCCGTTGTTGCGCATACGCTCTGGACTAGCGCAGCACCTGCAATGATTTATCCGCTTTATGCCGCACAATGGCACCTCTCCTTTACCCTGATCACGGTGATTTTCGCCGTTTATCCGCTGACGGTTGTTGTGACGATGTTGCTGTTTGCGGGCCTGTCCGACAGGGCTGGAAGAAAATATGTCATGCTTGCCGGCCTGCTCAGCTCTGCTGTAGGCGTGCTGCTGTTTGCGGCTGCAGACAGCGTATCCGTGCTGTTAGCGGGGCGGATCATGATGGGGATTGGCGTGGGATTATCGGCGGGTCCTTCGGCTGCGGCACTGGTAGATTACGCCGGTCAGGGTGGCTCAGCGCGCGCGGGTGCGGTGACTCTCGGGGCGCAGTCAGCGGGGTTTACCGCTGCTCTTTTGCTGGCCGGGGCGCTGGTTACCTGGGCACCGGCGCCTACCCGGCTGAGTTTTTATGTTCTCTTTGCGCTGCTGATAGTGCTGATCGTTCTTTCTCTGTTTATCCCGAGCGACCGTCCTGCAGGTGCCTCTGCCAGACTGCTGGCCCGCCCGGACGTGCCGGTATACCTGCGCCGCCCCTTCATCTATGCCGCGCTGGCGGTAACAGGGGCTTATACCCACGGGGTGCTGATATCGTCTTTAGGCGCTCAGATTGCCCGTTCTCTTATCGGTTCACCCAGCCCGTGGATTAACAGCGTGGCGCTGGCGCTTTTCCCCGTCGCGCTGGGCATTGCTGGCGTGTTTGCCAGAAAGATTGAGGTTCGCCGGTCAGTTATAACAGGATCGATTGTCTCCGCGGCGGGAATGGCCATTCTGTGTATCTCCGTATCTGAACAGAGTCTGATTTTTTTTATCAGCGCCTCACTTATCTCCGGCGCCGGCTATGCCTTTATGACCTTTGGCGGGCTGGGTCTGATTGCGCGTTATGCTCGGCAGTCAGATCGCGGCAGCGCCATGTCTATGCTGTTCGTTTTTGCCTATCTCTTTACCGGCGGGCTCGCCGTTCTCCTCGGCAAAATGGCCACGCAGCTGAACCTGGCGATAGCGGTCTATACCGGCGCGTTGATCCTTATTTTCATCTGCGTAGTACTGATTATTCCTGGCTTATTTCAGCTGCGCGGCACTAACCGCTCTTCTGCAGCCGACATCTGAACCTTTTCTTTCAACTCACCGACGCTGAGATGCCATGCAGCGTTACAGGTTTCTTTTCCGTAAATTCAGGAGAATACAATGTCCTTAAATATTTATCCGCTCAACCTGGGCAATATTACGCTTGATAAATCGGGCCTGGTGTTATTCCAGGATGCGGGCGTGAAAACCACTATTCCCACGCTGGGCTTCCTTATTACCGGCGGCGAGTATCCAGTTCTGGTGGATACCGGCTCGCGCTCAACAGACTATTACCGTCAGTTCGGATTTGAGGCTGAACAGACGCGGGAGATGACCCTTGCCTGGCTGCTTGCCCAGCATGGCCTGAAGCCTGCCGATATTCGCTACGTTATTCATACGCATGCCCATGTCGATCATGCCGGGGGAGATTATCTCTTTCCAGTGACCACGACGGTTTGCCTGTCGAGGCGTGAGCTGGCGTTCGCCGCCTCCGGCATTATGGGGCCGGCCATGTATGCGCTTGAAGATACCCGCCATCTGCTTGAACGCCTCTATACCAGAGGCGCGCTGCGCCTGTTCGACGTGGACGGTAGCTATGAGGAAGAGGTTATTCCGGGCGTAACGGTACGGCTGAGTGGCGGTCATACGCCGGGTTCGATTTCCGTGCTGGTTGATACCGCCGAGGGGATTGCCAATATTAGCGGCGATGTGGTGTACAACCTGCAGGGCAGTCTTATCGATCCCTTCCTCGACAGCCTGAACGCTGGTGAACCCACCATTACCGGCAACCGGGCAATGTCGACGCTTGAGGAAAAGACCGCGATCAAAAGAGCGCTGGCCGGCGTCCGGTTTATGCTGCCCAGCCATGACGTGCCTGCGCTCGTTCAGGGAGGCAGGGTTATTGGTCTGCTGCACAATGCCATCTCCCGTCCTGAAGTCCGCGTCACTGACTCCTCTGCCTATACGTTGCTGTAACTCTCCGCGGAGCCCGCCAGGCTCCGCCTTCAGGTTGTGATCTACGGCATCTGTTTCCTGCTGATTTTCACTGCAAAAGTGAAAGTGCTGATGTGGTTGACCCGTTTTTCTGCACGCCCTGAGCCCGTAATCTCTCATAAACAAATCGATAGCGCTGCTGCTCACGCCATAATGAACGGGGACCACATCATGAAAGCTATTGTTTACAGCCAGAACGGACTGCCAGTTACCAGTCCGCAGTCTCTTTACGAAACTGAATTACCGAAACCGCGACCGGGCGCCCAGGATCTGCTGGTAAAAATCAGCGCGATTTCGGTGAATCCTGTGGATACCAAAGTTCGTGCGGACTCGCCGGTGACGCAGCCGCGCATTCCAGGCTGGGACGCCGTTGGCACAGTGGAGGCTATCGGTGAGAGCGTCACCCTGTTCAGACCTGGCGACAAGGTCTATTTCGCTGGCTCCATTATCCGCCCGGGCTCGTATGCCGAATACAGTCTGGTTGACCAGCGTATTGCCGCTCACAAGCCCGCTTCACTGAGCGATGCGGACGCCGCTGCGCTCCCGCTCACGTCCCTTACCGCCTGGGAGCTGTTGTTCGACCGTCTTGAAGTAAAGGAAGGACACGGCGACGCCATTCTCATTATTGGTGCCGGCGGCGGCGTGGGTTCGGTGCTCACGCAGCTGGCCAGCAAGCTGACCGGCCTTCGCGTTATCGGCACCGCTTCCCGCGCGGAGACGGCGGAATGGGTGCGCGAACTCGGCGCTCATGACGTCATCGATCACTCCCGTCCGCTGCTGGAGGGCCTGCGTGAAATTGGTGTCTCTTCCGTGCGATATGTCGCAAGCCTGACGCACACTGACAAACACTACCCGCAAATTGTTGAAGCGCTGGCACCACAGGGCCGGCTGGCTGTTATCGACGATCCGGAAACGCTGGATGCCTTACCGCTTAAGCGCAAGGCAGCCTCCCTGCACTGGGAACTGATGTTCACCCGCTCGCTGTTCCAGACCCCGGATATGATCCGCCAGAACGAGATTCTGGAGAGCGTGCGCCGCCTGATCGAGGACGGCACCCTGCGTACCACAAAAGGCGAGCACTACGGAAAAATTAATGCGGAAAACCTTCGGCGAGCGCACGGCTTTATCGAAAGCGGCCGGGCGCGCGGAAAAATCGTGCTGGAAGGTTTCTGATTTACCTGCCGGTCAGGCAGCAGGCTGGCCGGCTCCTTCAATCTCTCAGGAAGATGCAATGATGAAAACACCTATGATGAAAACGGCGTTAGCGCTCTCTGTGGCGCTGGTGGCTGGCAGCACTGCCCTGAATGCGCTGGCGACGGAGGCGCGCGCGCTGCCTGCCCTCAGCGAGCTTGCTCAGGATCGTGCGATCGGTAAACCCGAAGTCGTGGCCACGTTTAGCGGCGCTATGCCGACCGGCGTCACCGTTACCGAAACCGGCCGTATTTTTGTGAACTTCCCGCGCTGGGGTGATGACGTTCCGTTTACCGTGGCTGAGGTAAAAGGCAACCGGCTGGTGCCTTACCCGGACGCCGCCATAAATACCGCTGATAATTCTTCTCCCCGTACGCATTTGCTGAGCGTACAGAGCGTGGTGGCTGATGGCCGGGGCCGGGTCTGGATACTCGATACCGCCGCACCGGGCTTTTCAAAACCGGTTGCAGGCGGCGCAAAGCTTGTCGCGGTTAACCTGAAAACGAATCAGGTTGAGAAAACCATCGTTTTCCCGGCTGAGGTGATCAGACCCGCCACCTATGTCAACGACATGCGCTTCGATTTTCGCATCGGTAAAGCCGGCGTAGCGTACGTCACCGACTCCTCACTGTCCGGTACCGGTGCGATTATCGTCATTGACCTGGACAGCGGGAAAGCGCTGCGCCGCCTGGAAGGGGACCGCACAACATCGCCTGAGGCGGGCTTTTCACCTGTCGTAGAGGGAGAAACGCTGCTTCAGCGTCACGCGGACGGAACAACGGCACCATTCAGCGTGGCCTCCGACGGCATTGCCATCTCCCCGGATGGTAAAACGCTCTACTACAGCCCGCTGTCGGGACGTCACCTGTATGCTGTTCCCACGGCACTGCTGCGCGATCCGGCCGTCACAGAATCTCAGCTCTCGGCGTCCGTGAAAGACCTGGGGGAAAAAGGGGCGTCAGACGGCCTGGAAAGCGATGCGAATGGGGCAGTGTATGCCGGTGACTATGAGCGTAATGCTATCCGTAAGCTGCCAGCAGGTGGAGAGTGGACAACCCTTGCGCACGGGCCTGAAATCCTGTGGCCGGATACCCTGTCGGTTGGGCCGGATGGTTATCTCTACTTCACCACTAATCAGCTGAACCGCCAGCCCGGTTTCCACGGCGGGAAGGATTTGCGCCAGAAGCCATATGCTCTGTTACGCATCAAGATTAATGCAGCACCCGCACCCACGTACTAAATCACTTCATATCAGGGGGCCGTGGCCCCCGCTATCAGGAGCAGCCATGTTCAGTAAAATGTATGACGTTGATGAAGACCATATTGATTCTCAGAAGGTGGTCGACGGGCTTTACTACCCGTTCTATATGGAGTGGGCTGAAAGAGGTGCTGGGTATCGATAGTGAAGAGGAGTTCAGACAGGGACGCATTTATAGGGTGCTGGAGTACTCTCTTCGGTTCCGTCAGAGTCTGAAAAAGGGAGACAGAGTGGAGGTGTCCTGCCAGCTGGAAAAAAATGTGAAGCGCAACCGCGTGAATTTCTACCCGCCAATCCGGGTTGAGGGCGTAACCTGCGCTGAATCGACTTTTACCGCTACATGCCTTTTTAATGGTCGCCCGGTGATGCCCGAAGCGGTGACAAACGCGTTAACTTTCTGAAATGCCCCCAGGTCCGGCCCATCCGTGATGAAATTCACAGGCGCCGGTTTTTTTGCATCCCTCGCTGGTAACCCGGACTTCCTTAACGCCCTGCAAGCGCATCAGCAGATTGACAGCACTGAGCGGTTCTCTGGCTGAAGACAGCGTTTGCGCCCAGGCCACGCTGAGCGTCGCGTCAGCACAGACGCAATCAGTGGGAATTGAACTGAGGAAAGGTTTAAAGCCCCGACGTTTTACCCGCGGGGCTTCTTGCAGATCATCGGTAACGACGAAGGAAGGTTCAGCGATTTCTGTCCATAAACGTATCGGCAGAGCCGGCGTCAGGATCGATAAACACGACGTCACCGGGTGAGCGACGGGGCGTGTCAAGCGTCAGGAAAATCACAGGCTCTTCCAGCAGCACGGGAAGCGCATGCACGACGTTGCGCTCGAAAAAAAGCATGTCGCCGGGACCGAACTCAGCCTCGGTCGACGCATCTTCCATCCAGAACGTACCGCGTCCTGAAAGCACGTACAGGTATTCATCACATTCGCGGTGAAAGTGAGGGGGAACGCCCCGATAGGCCCTAAACACGCGGCTGCTGGCATCCGGGCGGTCGGTTAAATAGATATCGGCAAGCATCGTAGTGGACTGCTCGGGCAGATTTTTTGCAATGTCGGCCGGGTTGAAGCGCGCTGATTTCGGCGCGGTAACAGGCGTCATATCAGTTTCTCCTTAAGGGAGGCAGAGATAAAGGCAGTGAGCAGAAGCGGCGAATTCTTTCGCGCCTCTGCGCCACTGACGTCCTGAGCATCAGCTCACTTTGGGAAAATCAACGACGGTGTCGTTCACGCGGTTCACCATATTGGTAAACAGAATAGCGCTGACGGCACCAATGGTTTCGACCACCTGCTGGTCGCTGAATCCGGCCTCACGGAAGGCCTTCACGCGCTCGGCTGATACCGTCCCGCGTGTAGAAACGAGATATTGAACGAACTGCACCAGCGCATCGATACGCGCATCGCCGCTGAATCGAGCTTCACGCAGCTCTACCGTCTGCTCATCGGTGTAGCCCGCCTTTTTAGCCATCAGCGTATGAGCGGCCAGGCAGTAGTCGCATCCCGACTCTTCACTTACGGCAAGATTAATTGCTTCCAGCTCACGGGCGCTCAGGCTGCCTTTGTGCAGGGCTGCATTCAGCTGAAGCATCTGATCCAGAATGTCAGGTGAATTGCTGCCAATGGTCAGATAGGCATTAGGGACTTTACCCATGCTGCTCTTAATCGCGCCAAACAGCTGGGCGGTTTTGCCCGTGGCGTCGCTTTCTTTGGTGGTATGTAAACGGCTCATAGTAAACTCCTGGTTTTATCTACGGGAATGGGTACCGGTGCCAGAGTCTTTGGGCTTTCTGACTCTGCCGCGCTGGATTCAGGAGTACAGTACTGCGGCTGGAAGAGATGAAAAACCTGCTGTCAGCGTCAGGACTTTATCTTGAAAAGGTAAAATGGAGATGAGGTCGGTGAGCTTCTTAATGGCCTTTCTGACAGGTTGCAGAACAGACGGTTGCTGGCCCTGGCACGCCATTCTCGGGCTGGCACACCGTCGCGCAGCTGTGCGAGGCACGGGAACAGCCGTGGACCGCGGCAGAAATGGCGCAGCGCGTTTTCATGTCGCGTGCATCTTTCTTCAGTGCAGTCACGTAAATGCCGAAGAGCATCAATTCGGCATTTACGTAATAAGCCACCCAATGCAGAGGAGTCAGTTGATTAGCGCACCGCCTTCAATATCAATCACCGTGCCAGTAACAAACGGATTATCCAGCAAAAAGAGATAGCCCTTAGCGATGTCTTGCGCGCGACCATATGCCTTTACCGGCAGATTTTCAGCAGCGGTCTGAAGCATTTTTTCACGCGCTTTGGGATCCATACCTGCGTACGCTTCCGTATCGGTCAGTCCCGGGCTGACTACGTTTACACGCAACGGAGCCAGCTCTTTTGCCAGCACCTTTGCTGCTGACTCAATGGCAGCATTCATCGTTGATTTGACCAGCGTTCCGCTCAGAGTCCGCCTGGCCAAAAACCCACTGGTCAACGTGAGCGTGCCACGGGGCCGAATATTGCCGCTGAGATGCCTGGCGGTGTAGATGCTGCCCCAGAATTTAGTATCAAAAGCAAGCCGCGCTGCGGTAAGCTCAATTTCAGAAAGAAACCCACCGGGTGCATATGAGCCCGCCGTAAACACAATATTATCAACATCCCCCAGCACGTGACTCAGCGCAATGACTTCGGCTTCATTACTGACATCCAGTTGTCGTGTGCTGACAGCTGCTGCTCTCCCATTAAGCAACTGACGGGCAGACTCCAGCTTCTCATTATTTCGTCCTGCCAGAACCAGCTCGTTTTCCCGGTCCGCCAGTGCGCTGGCCACAGCAAAACCAATGCCTGACGCGCCGCCAATAATTAATGTTTTACCCATCGGTTTACTCCTCATATTGATAAACGTTTGATGCTGGTACAGGGATTGCGAAAAGCACTGTTAAAGCACTTTACTTACAAAGCTCTTTTTTGATAATGGCAGCCAAAGTGCAATTTCTTTTCGGAAAAAATGAAATATGGGAAAGCTTGAGGATATGGCGCTTATCGTTGAAGTGGCCGAGTCCGGTGGGCTGTCGGCCGCCGGGCGACGTCTCTCGCTTTCACCGGCGTCAATGACGGCGAGGCTGAAGGCGATTGAAGAGCGCTACCAGACCCGGCTCTTCCATCGGTCAACACGCGCCATTACGCTGACAAAGGCTGGTGAGGATTTCTACCATGCCGCTCTCCGGGTATTGAATGAGGCGCGACACGCAGAATCGCTTCTGGTGCAGAAAGAGGGGGTACTTAGCGGAAACATTCGCATCTCTGCGCCCTCTGATTTCGGCAGGCAATATGTCAGCCCTGCGATAGTGGATTTTTCTCGCCTCCATCCAGAGGTAAATACGTCGGTTTACCTGGGAGAGCGCGTGGAGGATCTGATTGCTAACCGGCTGGACATGAGCATCCGTTTCGGTAATTTGCCGGACAGCAGCCTTATCGTGAGACATATCGCCCCTAACCACAGGGTGCTGGTGGCATCAGATACCTATCTTCAGACATCAGGAATGCCCGCTACGCCGGAAAGTCTTCACGGCCACAGGTGCCTTGCTCTGGAGTTACACGGTGTTGTTATAAATGAATGGCGATTTGAGGAAAAAGGGGTCAGCAAAACCATTCGCGTGAATCCTGCTATGGTCTGTGACGATGGCGCGCTTCTCCGTCAGTGGGTTCTTAATGGCGCGGGTATTGCCTGTAAATCCTGGTGGGACGTTAAAAAAGATGTCGAAGAAGAGAGGCTTTATGTTCTGTTTGCAGAAAGCTTTATAGGGTTTAGCCGCTACGATCGCAAAAATGTCGGGCTACAGTTTGTCTACCCACAGCGTAAGCTGCAACCGTTACAGGTGACTGCATTCAGTGAGTTTTTTATCGACTGGCTCAATAAAAAATAAAACTGCTTTGTTGTGCTCCTCTGCTCACTTCAACAGCAGCCGTATTCCCAGAAAGGCCATCACGCCTCCGCTGAGTTTATCGATAACCTGACGGTATTTAATGTAAGCCTGACGCGGCCCGCTAGTTGATAATAAGCATGCAACCACGGCATACCAGAGCAGATCGATAACAAATGCCATGATGGGCAGAATGATATACATCACAGGCTGAATATCTTTGCTGAGCGCGGCGGAAAAGATGCTGGCAAATACCAGTGCAGTATGGGGATTGCTGATTTGCGTAAATACGCCAGTGATAAACGCTTTCAGGGCGCTGAGTTCCTTTCTGCTGGCACAGTCATTGACGCGCTTTACAGGATGACGAAACATTTTCAGCGCCAGCCATAAAAGATAGCAACCGCCCGCAATCTTGAGTCCTGTGTAAAGTGAAGGGACCAGCGTCAGAAGGGTGTGAAGGCCCGCTAAGGCAATAACAGCAAAAACAAGGGCACCAAAAGCCATACCGGCTGCAACCGATAGTGCCGCCCGTCTCGAACCGGACATAGCCGTTTGGGCAACAAGAAGAAAGCTGGCCCCCGGACTCATCGCGCCAAACAGGATCGCTACGCCAATAGCAGAAAGCGCGAACAAATCACCCGTCATTTTAATTTCTCCCTGATTAATCAGCGTCAGACAGCGCCTTGCATGCGCGAAGCGCACACCTTTGAACGGCTCCCGGTTAACACCCTGACAGAATGCAACAATGCCCGCGACAGACGCAAAGCGATCTGGCAGGGGCAGGGGGTCAGCTGGATATCAAACCTTTTATCCGGCCAGGTTGCTAACCGCATAGTGCTAAAGAGAGACAGCGGATTTCCAGCGATTATGACACTTTGTTTACAGAGAGACGCTCTCTGCCGCTTTGTCCACTTTTTGCCGATGATTGTCCGAATTATTCGATATCTTGTCATAGCTGAACATGTTACGAATGATAAATCCGGCTTACCATTTCTCACGGTTACCACCCACCGTGAGGGAAAACTGGAATGAGTAGCTTCTTACATAAACAGCATCATATTGATATTTTTTCTACAAGGCTGGATATCATTCGCCGTAATGACGACACGGCTGAAGAGGCGCGCCAGTATATTGCCAATATCTATTATAAAAACTACCGTGCAACGATTAAACCCGACCCTGACATTATTATCGCCAGCCGTAATAAAGAAACGGCGGCGTTAATCGCCTGTACCGGCATTTCTTTTGTATCACCTACACAACCTCTGTTTTCGGAACGCTATCTTTCCGCCCCGCTGGATGAAACCATCCAGCGTCAGACGGGCCACACGCTGGCGCGCCATCAGGTGGTAGAGATCGGTTCGCTGGCGTCTGATAACCCTAACGCTGCCGCTGATTTAATTCGAATAATGCCGATTATCGCCTGGTTTATGGGGAGCAAGGCGATTCTCTGTACCACAACGCGCCGCCTGCGGAAATTAATGGCTTTTCATCAGGTGCCTTTTTGCATGCTGAGCGACGCGTCGTCGGAAAAACTTTCTCCCGAAATGCGCGCGGCCTGGGGAAGCTATTATGACCAGACGCCACAGACGGGGGTTATTTTACTTGAACAGTGCGGCCATCTTTTTAATCACTTTTGTGGTCGGCTGGTATTTTCGGAATTTGAATCTATCGCCGGTTCCGCGCGCTCTTCCGCTCAGGTGGCAGCATGAATATTCTTAATGCATTTATTGGGCAGGCGCAGCGTCGTCCGCACGCCGCGGCGATTATTCAGCTGCGTCAGGACGAAAATGGCCTCTTTAATGAGGAGGTGCGCTGCAGCTATCTGGCGCTGCTTGAGGAAGCGCGCCAGCTGGCCGCTAATCTGCAGGCTCAGGTAGGGATGCAGGCGCAGGTTGGCATCGTGATGGGCAACACGCCGGAGTGGGTGCTGGCGGATATCGCGCTGCAGCTGGCGGATCTGACTGAGGTGCCGGTACCGCTTGCGTTTTCAGGCGAACAGGCCGCCTTTTTGCTGCAGAACTGTCGGCTGGTGCTGACAGATGCCGCCGGCGCACAGCGTCTGGCTGAATGGCAGGCTACCGGGACAGAGCTGCCGTCGGCGATACTGCCCCTCCGGCTGGGCGCAACGCCGCACCATGCTGCGCCTGCTCGCCTTCATCCCGCCGATGGCGCGCAGGATGGCGTGATAAAGATCATACATACCTCCGGCACCACCTCCCAACCCAAAGGGGTGATGATCCGCCGCCACGGTCTGGATGCGCTGGTCGCGTCGCTCTGGCAGCTCGCTCAGCCGGATGACTATCAGCGCTATTTGAACCTGGTGCCCCTCAGCCTGCTGATTGAACAGGTTACCGCTCTCTATATGCCGCTCACCTCCGGCGGGGCGGTAGTGATGCCGCCCGACGATATGCCGCCGCTGGGCCATCCTGGCGTCACCGCGGTACAGCGGCTGGAGGTCATCCGCGCGGCGCGCCCCAGCGCGATGACGCTGACGCCGGCGCTGGTGGAGGCGCTGGCCGAACGCGCCGTCAGCCATGGCGACTGCCCCGGCCTGATGCCAGCGCTATTTGGGCGAGAGCATGCCCCGCTGTTGGCGGCGGGCGGCGCGCCGGTCGATGCCGAGGTGCTGCAGCGGCTTAACGCCCTCAATATTCCGGTCTATCAGGGATATGGCCTGAGTGAAAACAGTTCGGTCGCCACCTGGAACGCGCGCGGCGCTAACCGCATCGGCACGGTAGGGAAACCGCTGCCCCATGTGGAGGTTAAGATTGCCGACGATGGCGAACTCTGCCTGCGTAGCAGCTCGCTGTTTGCTGGCTACTCCAGCGAAGATCCCAGCAGCTGCGCGATTGACGACGAGGGCTGGCTGCACACGGGCGATCTGGCTACCCAGGACGCGGACGGATTTATCTCCATTATCGGGCGCAAGAAAACGCTCATCATCACCGCGAATGGCCGCAACATCTCCCCTGAGTGGCTGGAGAGCGCCTACCGCACCGTTCCCGGCGTGCAGCAGGCGATCGTTTACGGCGACGGGCAGCAGTTTCTCGGTGGCCTGTTCGTGGTGGACGATATGCGCGAGGCGCCCGCTATTCGCCAGGCGATCGCCGCCTATGCGCGTGACCATCTGAATGAAATTGAGTTTATTCCCGACCCCGTGCTGGTGCCGCACAGCGCGGAGATTATGGCGCGCCTGTTTACCGTCACCGGACGCCCGCGTCGCAACGCCGTTAACGCTTTCTTAGACCAACTTGAGACTGTGACAGCATGAATATTCGTGAAACTGCCCATACCCGCGTCGGCGGCCTGATTGTCACCTCGCTGAATGAAGGTGACGTGACCCTGTTATCTAAAGACTACCTGCTGACGCTGCTGGCGGAGCATGGCTATCTGGTGCTGCGCGGCTTTCAGCACAGCATTGACCACTTTTCGCAGCTGGTTCGCCAGTCCAGTGGCCGCATTAGTCTCGATCCGGCACGCAGCTTCAGCGGCGATACCGCGCAGAAAGTTGATGCCGGTTACGATAAGGTCGGCCTGCATTGTGAAAACGGCAACAGCCCTTTCTGGCCCGATCTCTGCTGGTTTTACTGCCAGCAGGCGCCTGCGCAGGGTTCGCAGACCACGGTCTGCGATGGCAAGCTGGTTTATCAGCACCTTAGCCCGGCGGCGCGCGCCGCGTTCAGCGCGCAGGAGATTGTCTATTCACGCCGGGTAGAAGAGCAGGAGTGGAAAACCTATGCCTTTTACGCGCTGGCCTCGCAGGAGAATGCCCCGGAAAGCCTTGAGAAGACCACGCTGGATCATCTGCTGTCGCTGACCGCCGGGTCTGCCGGCACGCGCATCACCCTTAACGACGACGGCGCGATCCGCTATGCGTTCCAGACGCCGGCCATTCGCGCCAGCCGCCTCAATCCGGCGGCGCGCCACAACTTCGCCAACAGCATTTTCGGTCCCTCGAATCACTACGAGAAGCCGGTCATCACCTTTGCCGATGGCAGCGAGATTCCCGCCGATCTGCTGGCGGAAGCAGACGCCGTCTGCGATCGCTTTACCTTCGATATCGGCTGGCAGCACGGCGATATCGTGCTGATCGATAACACCCGGGTGATGCACGGCCGCCGTCGCATCGAGGACAAAGCCCGCACCATTTTTAACGCGCTCTCTTATCTGGCCTGACGGAATGCACCATGACTGATTTTAAAAGCATTAACCAATACGCACACCTTAACTATCTGCATCCCAACCGTATGCCCTGGGAGCAGGCCGCCAGCGACAGAGAGCTCGATTTTCTGTCGCGCGCGCTGGTCGGCGAAGCGGGCCAGGAAGATAAGGCGGTAGCCTATCTCTACAAGGAGCTTGCACAGCTGGCGGAGATTGAGATGCACGTCGCCACGGTGATGACCCGCATCCTGTGCGAACTACAGGCGGAATCGACGCCGTTTAAAGCGGGCGACGGTCTCTATCACGCGGTCTCCTGCTTTGCCTCGGAGGAGATCAACCACGCCAACAGCTTCTACCAATATGTGCGTCATCTGTCAGGGCGCGATATCAAACTGGAGAACAACCTGTTTGCCGATCGCGTTGCGCTCTACAGCGATAACGACGCGCCTCTGATTAAACTGGCGGCGCTCTGCTCTACGGCCTACGTTGGCGAATCAATTATTACGGTGTTTGAACGCCGCCTGAAGGTGCTGGACCCGATGCAGCGCAGCTTCCTGACGCAGCTGCTCCACTTCCACGGCCTGGACGAGGCGCGCCATATCCAGTGCGACCACGCCATCTTTGAGCAGATTATCCCCACCTTCAGCGCGGCGGAAAACCGACGTATGCATCAGCTGGTGCAGGAGACGGAGGCGCTGAATACCCAACTGGCGATCGCCAGTGCCGAAACGGTGAAGGCGGCATTCGATCTCGACTACACCGAAGGCAATATCGCGGCTAAAACGCAGCTGGATATGACGCTGCGCTTTCGCGAGATCGTGCAGTCCGGCGAGGCAATCCGCAATGTCGACGACTATATGGACCAGGAAACGGCGGCTATTGTGCAGCAGTTTTCGCAGGCCTCGCGCGTGCATACCGGCTGGTAAGGAGAAAGGATGAAAGAGACCACCTTAGCGCCCGCTGCGGCGCTGCCTAAAAAAAACAGCGTCGGCGTGCTGGCGGTGATTGTTGCGCTGTTTCTCGCCGCCGTGGACAGCACCATCGTCAGTACGGTGCTGCCGACCATCAGCCAGCAGCTGGGCCATCCGAGCCTCTGGCCCTGGGTGATGTCCGCCTTTTTACTGCCGGTGGCGCTGGTGGCACCGCTGGCCGGCGCGTGCGGCGATCGGCTTGGCGTCTCCACTACGCTGAAGGCGTGTCTGCTGATATTCCTCGGCGCCTCGGTGCTGGCGGCGGTAAGTGCCACCATGCCGATGCTGATCCTGGCGCGGGCGCTGCAGGGCGTCGGCGCGGGCGGGATTATCGTGCTCTCCTATTCGCTGCTGGCGGCGCTGTTCGACGCTGAACGGCGCGGCAAAATGCAGGGAATGCTGAGCGGCGTCTGGGGACTCTCCGCCATTGTCGGGCCGCTGCTCGGCAGCGCGCTAGGTGCGACCTTCGGCTGGCGGGCTATCTTCTGGCTAAATATTCCGCTCGGCCTGCTGGCGCTGCTGCTGCTGTTTGTCGCGCCAGCGGTGAGCAAGGGGACGGGCAGGAGGCATCTGGACATGCCGGCGCAGGCGGCGCTGATCGTTGCCGCCTGCTGCCTGCTGCTTCTTACCGCGCGGCCGGACAGCGGGGACGCCTCGTTCGGGATGCTGACGGCGGGCTTCATCGTGGGGCTACTGGCGCTTATCGCTCGCGTGCGGCGTCAGCCGGAGTGTAGCCCGATCCCGCTGCCTTTTTTTCAGCGGCGCACCCTGTTTCCCGTTATCGTGCTGGTGCTGCTTTCCAGCGCCGGGCTCTATGCCTCGGTAACGCTACTGCCGCTGGCGTTAAGCCAGCATCCGATCGCCCTCTCAACCGGCCTGCTGGTGATGCTGGCGGCGCTGGGCTGGGTGGTGGGCGCGGCGGTCTGCGGCGCGAAGCTGGCGGCGGCAGGCTACCGGCGCATGGCGGCTGGCGGCATGCTGCAGCTGGCGGCCGGCGGACTGCTGATGGCGTGGGCCATCACCCAGCAGCAGCCGTGGCTGATGGCGGTGTCGCTGCTGCTGATCGGCCTGGGTATGGGCTTTACCGCGACCACCACGCTGGTGCTGGCGCAAAACGCCGCGCCGCCGGAACGCCTTGGCGCCTGGACCGCGACGGTGCAGTTTTTACGCAATCTGGGCGCGGCGCTGGGGGTCAATATTCTGGCGACGATGCAGCTGCATCTTAACGGCCTGCACGCTTTCCCGATCTGTTTTATTATCCTTGGCGTCAGTATGCTGGTAGGGTTGATCTTTACCCTGCTGCTGCCCCGCGCTTACCCGGCGAAATCGCCCTAAAACAGAACAGATGGATACCGTGACGTTAAACAATGACGCGCTGATTATTGAGCGCGTGCTGGAGCAAATCGCGGCGAAGGAGAATGAGCCTCACCGCCATCCGCTCGGCCAGTTTGTGCTGGTCAAACGCGGCGTACTGCATGGCCATACGCCGGAGCAGCACTGGCTGATGAAGCCGGGGATGGCGGTCTGGATCCCGCCGGATACGGTTCACTGGGGCGAGGCCTATAGCCGCGTCGATCTGACGGTGCTCTATATCGCGCCAACGCTCTGCCGCTCTTTCACTTCCCGAGTGAAGCTGATTGATAGCTCATTTTTGATCTCCGCCCTGTGCGAGCGGCTGGCAGACGCCAGCGCGCCGCTGTCGGAAGCGCGCCGCAACAGCATGCTGCAGCTGTTATTCGAAGAGATCGAGGAGAAGCCTGACAGCAACCTGACTCTGCCCCTGCCGCAGGATCTGCGGCTGAAGAAGGTAACCGACAGCCTGATTGCCGATCCCTCCCAGCGTCTGAGCCTGGCGGAGTGGGGCCACCGCGTCGGCGCCACCGAACGCACGCTGGCGCGCCTGTTCCGCAAAGAAACCGGGCTGCGCTATACCGACTGGCATAACCGTCTGCTGCTGGCGGTCGCCTGGCAGGGGCTGGCGAATGACGCGTCCAATGAGCAGCTGTCGGTGATGCTGGGTTTTTCCTCCGGCGACTCATTCGGTCACTGGTTCCGCCGGGTAGCGGACAGCAGACCGGGGCAGATACGCAAACACCTGCAGGATCAGCGCACAAGCGCCGCAACCTGACAGCGTAAAATGTCCGTTTGATTCGATAAGATGTGTTCTGTGAACATTCTTAGAGCCACCCGCCTCCAGTAAAGTAGCCTCTGTATCGGCAACAACTGGAGGAGATCGCCTTGAATTATGACGTTATCAAAATGCTTCACGCCCTGGCGGCAGTGGCGGCCACCGGGCCGCTGCTGTTCGCGCCCTGGCTTTCAGCACGGCTGAAAGGCTGTCGGTCGGAAAATACCGCGCTGCTGCTGCAGGGGCTGAAAATAACCGACCGCTATTACAATATCGCCGGCTGGGCACTGATGCTGAGCGGCATCGCGATGTTCTGGCTGTATGACTGGCACCGTCTTTTTCAGGTCTGGTTTCTGCTGAGCGTGGCGATTTTCGTTATTGATTCGCTGGCGGAGAAGCGGCTGCGAGACCCGGCAAACGCCGCGCTGGCTACCTTGCGCCCTGGCGACGCGGAATGGCACACGACCGCGGCGCGCCTGCATAAGGCGGTCGTGGCGCAGATGATCTGCACCGCCGCAATCCTGACGGTAATGCTGCTGCACAGCCAGCTGGACATTAATCTGCTGACCCTCGCGCCTTTTCACTGGGGCGCCGCGTAATAAGCGCCGTCTTCCCCTCGGCCTGGCGTCAGCTGGCCGTTCGTCCTGTCACTCAACGACGCTGCCAGGGGGGCAGGCGGCATTAACCGGCTAAGGCTACTTCTGGCCTGCCAGCAATTTAACGTGGAATAATGGTCAAAGAGCCTTAACAGATAATATTTTTTAATTACTTAACATATTTGTAATAATAAACGCTCACTGGCTCGTCACCCGTAGTACATCCAGGAAATTTATCAACCGGACGGCAAAGATATAGCGATAATAAATCGTTAAAGCCCCGTAAATCGGCGTCGATAACCCCTTTTGCAATATTTACACTTCACATCAGGGTTTATATGACGATTACACAGCGCTTGCTGCTGGCATTTTCATTGCTGGCTTTATCACTTTTTGCCATTGTCGCCGTTTCACTTTCGGTGATTTCAGGCTTCCAGTCGCGTTTTGAATATGTACAGGTGAATGCAATACCCAGCATTAAGGATCTGAATAAATCGATCAGCACCACCAACCAGCTTGGTATAGCGCTATACCGTCATCAGACGGCTGTCGATAAGGCTGACCAGCGTGCAGCGGAAGAGAGAATCAACGGATTGCTGAATAAGCTGAAATCTCTGACCGACTATTATATGGCCAACGATATTTCCAGCGAGAAAGATAAGGCGCTGACCGAACAGGCATACCGCAATATCGAGGCGGTGCGCGCAGCGCTTCCCGCTTTTTTAGCCGCATCAGAAAATCATGAAGATAATGTTTCTCTTGCGCTGCTTAAAGGAGAGGGCGGTGTGGGTGCCGCAACGCGCGCAATGGAATCTGACTTCACAAAGCAGATTGATCTCAATATAAAAATTGGCGATGACCTGCGGGCGGAAAATAAACAGATCTATTCGCAAACGCTGTGGATGATGAGCGGCGCGTCAGTGGCGGTCATTCTGCTGCTGCGCCTCTTTTCCGTCAATATTATCCTGGGGATTAAGCGCAGCCTGAGCAGCATAAAGAGCACCATGACCGAGGTCAGCAATAACCTCGATCTGACGCAGGCTGCCCCCGTGTTGAAAAATGACGAAATAGGCCAGACGGCCTCGGCATTTAACCATCTGCTGCAAAAGGTTTCAGCGACGCTTTTGTCGGTAAACCATGCGGCCCAGTCGGTCAGCACCGGATCGACCCAGATTGCGGCAGGTAACGAAGATCTGTCGTCGCGCACTGAGCAGCAGGCCGCGTCGCTGGAGCAGACCTCGGCGAGTATGGCCACCCTGAGTGATACCGTACGGCAGAATGCTGACGGCGCGGTTCAGGCCAGCGAGCTGGCGAACAATGCGAACACTTTATCGCGACAAAACGGCAGCGCAGTGAGCCAGATGCTGGAAACCATGTCGGAGATCCGCGGGAGTTCGACAAAAATTTCCGACATTACAGGTTTGATTGAGGGGATCGCCTTCCAGACCAATATCCTGGCGCTTAACGCTGCGGTAGAGGCGGCGCGCGCAGGGGAGCATGGCAAAGGGTTCGCCGTGGTGGCCTCTGAGGTGCGTAACCTGGCACAGCGATCCTCTTCCGCCGCCCGTGAGATCAAGGATCTGATTTCTGTCTCTGTTTCTCAGGTTGAGCAGGGGGTTAACCAGGCGATGCAGGTGGGTGGCAATACGGAAAACGTCAGCACCGCCATCCAGCAGGTTGCCGACTTGGTTAACGAAATCGCCGCTGCCACCTCTGAACAGAGCAAGGGCATTGAGCAGGTTCATCAGGCAATCGGACAGATGGATGAGGTAACCCAGCAAAACGCCTCACTGGTTGAAGAAGCCTCCTCCGCCTCTAAATCGCTGCAGGAGCAGGCGGAAACCCTGTCAAAACTGGTGGCCACCTTTACCCTGACGGAGAGCCGCGGCTATCGCGAGGCGCCCGCCGCCCCGGCGTTCAGCAGAGCGGCAGCACCAGCCAGAAGCCTGGCCCCGCGGCCTGCGCAGGGCGCTGAGGTTAACTGGGAAAGTTTCTAAGGCTGCGCCTGTAAACTTCACCTGCCTGATTAAAAGCGCCGAGACGGCGCTTTTTTTCTGTCCGCTGTCTCCGATGGAGTGCTGCCGTCTGAAAACCAGGCGTCGCTGCGCATAAACTGCGCCGACCGGTGCAAAATGGGCATTTAATCCGCACTATCGCTCAGGTTGTTCTATCTTTAATGGCATCGAAAATAAACCAACCGCTGGAGTAAGGGTTAATGTCGGAAGAAAAAGGAAAGAAATCACTCAGCCACCGCGCGCCCACCACCGGGCCAGAATCCTCAGAAGCCGGTCTGGGTTCGCTGGCACCGAAAGATGGTTCGCATCAGCCGCAGCCTGAACCGACGCCGCCTGGCAAACAGCCCACCGCCCCAGGCAGCCTGAAAGCGCCGCAGACCCATAACGCCAAACTTGACCAGCTTGAAGCCCACCGCAAAAACGGCACCGATCGCCCTCTGACGACCAACCAGGGCACGCGCATCGCTAACGATCAAAACTCGCTGCGCGCCGGTTCTCGCGGTCCCACGCTGCTGGAAGACTTCATCATGCGTGAGAAGATCACGCACTTTGACCATGAGCGTATTCCAGAGCGTATCGTGCACGCTCGTGGCTCTGCGGCACACGGCTATTTTCAGCCTTACCGCTCGCTGAGCGATCTGACTAAAGCGCAGTTCCTCAGCGATCCAGACCAGACGACGCCGGTTTTCGTGCGTTTCTCCACGGTGCAGGGCGGCGCTGGCTCCGCCGACACCGTGCGCGATATTCGCGGCTTCGCCACCAAGTTCTACACCGAAGAGGGCGTGTTTGACCTGGTGGGGAACAATACGCCGGTCTTCTTTATTCAGGATGCGCATAAGTTCCCTGACTTCGTGCATGCCGTGAAGCCGGAACCGCACAACGAAATCCCACAGGGCCAGAGCGCTCACGACACCTTCTGGGATTACGTCTCTCTGCAGCCGGAAACCATGCACAATGTTATCTGGGCGATGTCCGATCGCGGCATTCCGCGCAGCTATCGCACCATGGAAGGTTTCGGCATTCACACCTTCCGCCTGATTAACGCTGAAGGCAAAGCGACCTTTGTGCGCTTCCACTGGAAGCCGGTAGCGGGCAAAGCCTCGCTGCTGTGGGATGAGTCCCAGAAGCTGACCGGCCGCGATCCCGATTTCCATCGCCGCGACCTGTGGGAAGCGATTGAAGCGGGCGACTACCCGGAATATGAACTGGGGCTGCAGCTGATCCCGGAAGAGGATGAGTTCAAGTTCGACTTCGATATTCTCGATGCGACCAAGCTGATCCCGGAATCGCTGGTGCCGGTGGAGATTGTCGGCAAGATGGTGCTTAACCGTAACCCGGACAACTTCTTTGCTGAAACCGAGCAGGTTGCGTTCCACCCTGGCCATATCGTGCCGGGACTGGATTTCACCAACGATCCGCTGCTGCAGGGCCGTCTGTTCTCCTATACCGACACGCAGATCAGCCGTCTGGGCGGGCCAAACTTCCATGAAATCCCGATCAACCGCCCGACCTGTCCTTACCATAACTTCCAGCGTCAGGGCATGCACCGTCAGGATATCGATACCAACCCGGCCAACTACGAGCCGAACTCGATCAACGACAACTGGCCGCGCGAAACGCCGCCGGCGGCTAAAGGCGGCGGCTTTGAAAGCTATCAGGAGCGCGTTGAGGGCCACAAGGTGCGTGAGCGTAGCCCGTCATTCGGCGAATACTATGCCCAGCCGCGTCTCTTCTGGCTCAGCCAGACCGAGGTTGAGCAGCAGCACATTATCGGCGCCTACTCGTTCGAGCTGAGTAAAGTCGGACGCGCCTATATCCGCGAGCGCGTGGTGGATCATCTGGCACGTATCGACATCGCGCTGGCGAAAGGGGTTGCGGATAACCTCGGTATCGCCCTGACCGACGAACAGCTGAATATCCAGCCGCCCGCGCCGGTTAACGGCCTTACCAAAGATGACAGCCTGAGCCTCTATGCCATTCCAGATGGCGAGATCAAAGGACGTCAGGTTGCGCTGTTGCTTAACGACGGTGTGAAAGCGGACGATGTGCTGAATATCCTGCAGGCGCTGAAAGCCGAAGGGGTTCACGCCAAACTGCTGGCGCCGCATATGGGCCAGGTGAGCGCAGATGACGGCTCCGTGCTGCCGGTCGACGCCACCTTCGCCGGTCTGCCTTCACTGACCTTTGACGCGGTTATCGTGCCGGATGGCAATATCGATGCTCTGCTGCAGAGCGGCGATGCGCGCTACTTCCTGCTGGAAGCCTACAAGCACCTGAAGGTAATCGGTCTGTCAGGCGGCGCACGCCGCTTCAAGGCGCAGTTCAGCCTGGGGGATGCGGATCGGGAAGAGGGCATTGCAGAGGGCGATAAAGCGGAAAGCGCGCTGATGTCTGAGTTCATCCAGGGGATGAAAGCGCACCGCGTCTGGTCGCGCAGCCAGAAGGCGCAGACCATCGCGGCGTAACGATAGCGGCCAGCGATCTTTATGCGGAGCATCCTCCGCTTCAGGGCTGGTATAGCTGATGCAAACAGGGCGACATGTTTATTATGTCGCCCTTTTTTTATCTCAATCTTCACTCATTTGCCTCAGACGCACGCGCTTTGCACTGCATTTATTCCGCAGATTCATTGGCCTGCCTGTTTTATATCAGGCCCGTACCAATAAATTACTGTATGCAAAGGTGGCTCCAGCAGCAGAAAGCCTGTTTTAAAACAATAAAAGCGTCCGCCGCAGAGGGGGGCCGCTGATGCGGTTAAAGCACTCCTGTGCCAGCAGCGAGAAGGGAGGTCGCGTCGGGATGATGGCGGAAACAGTTACTTACCGTTGTCATCAAATTGGGCTGAAGTTATCGCTTCGCTGGTCGATAGTGTGAAAACGTATTTGAGCATCTTTTTCGGGCCTTTCTTGTGGCGACAGGATAGATCCGTCTGACGCAGCCTGTCTCAGGTTACTGTTTTTGACGGCCCCAGCATTTTTTTTCAGGAGGGGATAGAGTTGAAATCAACTATCCATACGGAAGCGGCACGTCTTAACGTCCTTGAACAGTATCGGCTGATGAACAGGCCCTACTCCGATGCGCTTGATCGGCTCACCCTGCTGGCGGCCAGCCTGTTTCGGGTGCCGGTATCCTTTATTTCGCTCATCGACAGCGAAAAGCAGTATTTCAGGGCGCGTCATGGGCTGAATATTTGCGAGACGTCGCGCAGCGTCGCCTTTTGTCATCACACCCTGGAACAGGACGATATCCTCTGCGTGCCCGATACCCATCTGGACAGTCGCTTCCAGCATAACCCGCTGGTGCTCGGCTATCCGCATATCCGTTTCTACGCCGGTATTCCGCTGGTGACGCCGGAGGGACACCGTATTGGCACGGTTTGCCTGGTGGATACCCAGCCGCGGCCGCCACTTAATGCAACCGACCGCCGTCATCTGGCGGCCATCGCCTCGCTGGTGATGGACCGCATGGAGGTGCATCGCCTGGAAGTACTGAGGCACAGCAGCCAGCAGCGGCTGGAAGCGATATCCTCTACCTCTTCCGATGCCATTATCTGTACCGATCTCAAACAGGGCGTCATTTTCTGGAATCCGGCGGCGACCAGCCTGTTCGGCTATAGCGCGCAGGAGATGACCGGCGAATATGTGGCCGGGCTGGTGTCAGAGCGCTCCCAGACGGACTACCGTCAGGAGCTGGCGCGCATGATGGCCGATCGGTCGTCTGTTTCACAACCGCGGCGGATTCAGATCTGGGGCAGGCGCCGCAACGGGCAGGAGTTCCCGGCTGAAGTCTCTTTTTCAGGCTGGCATGAGGATTGTGAGCGGCTGGTGGGGATGATCATTCGCGATGTCACGGAACGCCATGAAAGCGAGGCGCGCCTGTGCGAGCTCGCCTCGCTCGATATGCTGACCCGGCTGGCGAGCCGCAGCGCCTTTATGGATCAGGTTGAGCACCTGACCGCGGCCGGCGTGCCTTTTACGCTGATGATGGCCGATCTGGACGGTTTTAAAGAGGTGAATGATTCGCTTGGGCACGCGGCGGGCGACGCCTTGCTGTGTCATGTGGCAGAGCAGATCCGCCTCGTCTGCGCACAGTGCATTATGGCGGCGCGACTCGGCGGCGATGAGTTTGTGATCCTGCTGGCGGAAAGTGGCCATGAGGCGCAGCAGGTTGCGGAAGCGCTGATACTGGCGGTGCAAACCCCCTTTAGCTATCAGGGCTCCCCGGTCATCGTCGGGGCCAGCATGGGCATCGCCTGCTGTCCAGAACATGGCCGGGACGCCTCGGCGGTGATGTCTGCAGCGGATCTTGCGCTCTATCGCGCCAAGGCGGCGGGCAAAGGCTGCAGCGTGCTGTTTCTGCCGGGCTTTCTGGAGGCTGACCAGCAGCGCCGCCGTTTTGAGCACGAACTTGAAATGGCTGTGCGCCAGCAGCAGTTTGTGCTGTTTTACCAGCCTCAGTTTGACGCCGTCAGCGGTAAACTTACCGGCTGCGAGGCGCTGCTGCGCTGGCAGCATCCCGCGCGCGGACTGCTGCTGCCTGGCGCCTTTATCAATATCCTGATGAAAAGCTCGCTTTCTCTCACGCTGGGAGAGTGGATCTTACGCAGCGCGCTGCGCCAGGTCGGCGAGTGGCGGCAGCGGCTGCCCACGCTGCGCGTCAGCATCAATCTTTTCCCGCGCCAGCTGGATGATATCCGACTGGACAGTCTGCTGGTCGAGCTGACGGCGAACGACGCCAGTTTCGTCAGTCTGGAGGTCGACGAGTCGATGCTGACCTCGCTGGTGCAGGAGGTGCCGTCGCGCTTCAGTGCCATCAGGCAAACCGGCGCCAGCTTTATAATCGACCACTATGGCCGCACGCTGGGGGCGATCAACTTACTGCAATATGAATTCGTTACCGGTCTCAAAATAGACAAGTCGCTGACCGCGCAACTGGCTGACAGCGGGCGCATTCGCATGATGTTCCGTGCGCTGGCGGCGCTGGGGAAAAGCCTGAGCATGACGGTGCTGGCTGAAGGGGTGGAAAACGGCGTGCAGCGTGATTTTGCCACGCAGGCGCAGTGCGACACGGTTCAGGGCAACGCGCTGGGCGAGCCTCTCACGCCTGAAGCGTTTCAGGCGCTGTTACCCGAAAGAGCGATTCGCCCGCATGAGTAATCAAGGTACCAACTCCATTGTTAATTTCGCTCCGGGACGCAGCGTGAAGCGGAGGATATCTGATGCACGAACTTGCTAATCAGCGCCCCCGCCACGGCGTGCTGCAGGCGCTGCGCGAACCTGATGCGTGCCGTGACGATGTGCTGGGTCAGTTTGTCCAGCTGGCCAGCCAGGTACTGGGCATTCCAGGCAGTTTTGTCTCAGTGCTGGACGACAGCGATCAATATATCCGGGCCGGGCATAATTTCGCGCTGAAACAGACCGCGCGCGAAGACGCCCTCTGCCGCTACGTCGTGGATAATGACGCCGAGATGGTGATACCGGACACCCTGCTCGATACGCGCTTTATGACGCATCGCTATGTCACCGATGTGCCGTTTATCCGCTTTTATGCCGGCGTGCCGCTGAAGGATCGCGAGGGGCAGATACTCGGCACGCTCTGCGTAACGGATGGCGAACCTCGTGCTTTTAGCGCTGAACAGCTGCTGACGCTTAAGATGCTGGCTAATCTGGTGATCTCCTTTCTGGAGGCCTGGCATGCGGCGGGATTTACCGACCCGGTCACCGGCATGCCCAACCAGCAGCGGCTGATGCGCGATCTCCACTATCTCGCCGCCTCCGGCGATCTCTCGCCGCGTCGTCTGGTGTTAATCGACGCCATCGATATGCCGCGCGCCTGTGAGCTGGCTCGCACCATGGGCGTGGGGCCGGTCGAGGCTTTGCTAAAAGATATTGCCGCGCTGCTGCCGCAGCGGCTGCGGCCCGCTCCTGACGAGCGGCTTTATGCTCTCGGTGCCGGGCGCTTTGCGCTGCTGACGCCCGGGGATAGCCCACTGAGCGCGGCGCGGACAGAGGAGCGGCTGCGGGAGATTAGCGCCGATTTAGGCGCAGGCCTGTCGCTGACGCTGACTGCCCATACCGGAGAGAGTGACTTTATCGCGGGCCACTTTAGCGCGCAGGAAATTCTGCGCCGCGCCGCCAGCGCGCTGCATGAAGCGAACGGAAGCGGCGTGCCTGCCAGGGCCTATAACGCATCGACGGATGTGCAGCACACCCGTGATTTTAAGCTGATGCATGAGTTCGCCGCGGCGCTGCGCAAAGAAGGGGGCCTCTATCTGGTCTATCAGCCTAAAATTTGCCTGCGAACCGGTGCGCCCGTCGGGCTGGAGGCGCTGATCCGCTGGTGCCATCCCGAACACGGCGAGCTGTTGCCAGGCGCGTTTGTTCCGCTGGCGGAGAAAACGGGACAGCTGCCGACGATGACGACGTGGGTTATCGATCGCGCCATTATGCGCCTGGCGCGTCTGCGCGATAGCGACATCCAGCTGCCGATTACCGTTAATGTCAGCCTTAATGATTTTGCGGATGAAGGATTTGCTGAGGATCTTGAGAGAAAAATAAACCGGCATCGCCTGACGCCTTCGCTGCTCGGCATTGAGTGTCTGGAAACCGAACGTATCATGGAGAGTTCGCTGGCGATGCGCGGGCTGGAGCGGCTCAGGCAGCGTGGCTTCACCCTTTCTCTCGATGACTTCGGCTCCGGCTACAGCAATATCAGCTATCTGCGGCGCATACCGCTGGATGTTATCAAGCTCGATCGCTCTCTGATAAGCAACCTTGCAACGGATATTGCTTCGCGCACCATCGCGCACAGCATTATCAGTATGCTGAAAGCGCTGGATTACGTCGTGCTGGCCGAAGGGGTAGAGGACGAGGAAACCGGACGGCTTCTCAGCGAATATGGCAGCGATCAGGCGCAGGGCTATTTTTATGCGCGGCCAATGGATGATAAGGCACTGGATGCGTGGCTGCTGAGGAAACAGGACGCGCCCTGACGCTGAAGGCCGCCTGTGACGGCGGAGATGCGACATCGGGCGATGCACGCGCGAACAGCCACAAGCGGCCTGGGCCTGAGGGTGAAAATCTTTACCGGCAGTATCACCTTTTACAACAGGTTATCTGACTATGGGGGGCTTACCCTGGCTCGTTAATCAGCGAGGCGAGACGGTGAAACTGGGTGCGGATTTCCGTCTCTTCCATGCTCGCAAAGCCCAGCAGTAAACCTGAGAGGCGTTTTTCGCCCGCGTAATAACTCGACAGGGGGCGCACCAGAATGCCCTGTCGATTAGCGCGCTGCGCCAGTGCCACATCATCAACCTCTGCGGGCAGCTGCATAATCAGATGCAGTCCGGCATTGCTGTTGTACTGACCCAAACAGGCGCTGCCTGACAGGTCATTGATCAAATTAACCAGCACCTGCCTGCGTCGGCTATATAACTGACGCATTTTGCGTATATGGGCCGCGTAATATCCCTCCCTGATAAAGTCAGCCAGCGCGGCCTGCATCAGCTGATGTCCTCCGCGATAAAGCTCGCTATGCATTCTTTTCAGCGGCGTTTTGAGCTGCTCAGGCAGCACCATATAGCCGAGGCGAAGTGCGGGGTAGAGGGTTTTACTGAAGGTGCCGACATAAATTACCGGGCTGTCGGCCTCTAATCCCTGTAAGGCAGGAATCGGCTGGCCGGCGAAGCGAAACTCGCTGTCATAATCATCTTCAACGATCCAGCTATGGCTTTTGCGCGCCTGCGCCAGCAGCTGCTGCCTGCGGCTCAGGCTCATTACCGAACCGAGAGGATACTGGTGAGAGGGGGTCACAAAGATCAGCTTTGGCGGGATGTCGACCCCGGCGTCGGGGATCAGTCCCTGGTCATCCACCGGCATGGGGACGATTGCTACGCCGTTCATACGGAGAATATTTTTAATTCCCCAGTACCCCGGCTCCTCGGTCCAGGCTTTGTCGCCTGGATTGCAGAGCGAACGCGTCACCAGATCGAGCGCCTGATGAATCCCCTCGGTAATCAGGATCTGATCCGGCGAGCACTGCACGCCGCGCGCCGTGCGCAGATAGTCGGTCAGCGCGGCCTTTAGCACCTCTGAGCCGCCCGTGGTGTCATAGGTCAAAAGCGCCGGCGAAAGCTGGCGCGCCTGGCGATCGTAGAATTTTTTCAGCACGCGATGAGGAAAGTTCGCAACATCGGGAACGCCGGGTAAAAACGCCCCCCACTGCCTGGGACTTGCGCTGGCGTGCGCCAGTAACTGCAGGCCGCGATCCGACAGCAGGGAGGCGTCCTCGACTGGCGCCGCCTCTTGTTTGACCGCCGGTCGGCAGTCAAGATTATCCAGCACGCTGTGCGTCACCAGGGTGCCGCTGCCCGTCCGGGACGAAATATAGCCCTCTGCCTGTAACTGCTCATAGACCCGCAAGACCGTATTGCGCGACAGCGCCAGCTCACTGGCCAGATCGCGCGTGGGCGGCATACGCGAGGAGGGGGGCAGGTTGCCCGAAAGAATGGCGTTACAGATGGCGGTATAGAGACGCTTATGCAGCTTTTCTTCGGTGCCGCTAAAAAATGCCTGTCTGATCACATCCCCGGCAAGTGAGTGCATTTGGATCCTGCAAATAAAATGATTTGGCTCTCGAATAAGGTACCAAATGCTGACAGATTGTCTCTCATATTTAAATAAATTGTGAACGGAAGGGGCTTACTATGGGTAATAACGATCTTCAGCAGCGTCGACTGAATGCCACGCCGCGCGGCGTGGGCGTAATGTGTAATTTTTACGCCAGCTCAGCGGAAAACAGTACGCTGACGGATGTCGAGGGGAATCAATATATCGATTTTGCCGCGGGCATCGCCGTGCTCAATACCGGCCATCGTCATCCCCGGCTGGTGCAGGCGATGGAGCAGCAGCTGAAAGCCTTTACCCATACCGCCTATCAGATTGTGCCTTACGAGAGTTACATCTCTCTGGCAGAAAAAATTAACGCCGCCGCGCCGATTAAGGGCGAGCTGAAAACCGCTTTCTTCTCCACCGGCGCTGAGGCGGTGGAAAACGCGATAAAAATCGCGCGCGCCCATACCAGACGTCCAGGCGTTATCGCCTTCGGCGGCGGCTTCCACGGGCGCACCTATATGACGATGGCGCTGACGGGCAAAGTCGCGCCCTATAAAATCGGTTTCGGCCCTTTCCCCGGTTCAGTTTTCCATGTGCCTTATCCTGCCGGGCTGCATAAGGTGACAACCGCCGATGCGGTCAACGCCATTGAGCGCCTGTTTAAGTGTGATATTGAGCCGACGCAGGTGGCGGCGATTATCTTTGAGCCGGTGCAGGGCGAGGGCGGGTTTAATGTGGCGCCGCCAGAGCTGATTGCCGCTATCCGCAGCATCTGTGATAAGCACGGCATTGTTATGATTGCGGATGAGGTGCAGAGCGGCTTTGCCCGCACCGGCAAGCTATTTGCAATGGATCACTATCAACATCAGCCCGATCTGATGACCATGGCGAAAAGCCTGGCGGGCGGTATGCCGCTCTCCGGCGTGGTGGGCAAAGCAGAGATCATGGACGCACCGGCGCCGGGCGGTCTGGGCGGCACCTATGCGGGTAATCCTATGGCTGTGGCCTGCGCGCACGCGGTGCTGGATATCATTAAAGACGAACAGCTTTGTCAGCGCGCCGATGCGCTGGGCGAGCGCCTGCGCGTGGTGTTAAGGGATTGCCAGGCATGGTGCCCCGAGCTGGCGGAGGTACGTGGCTTAGGGTCGATGATCGCGGCGGAGTTTTGCGACGCGCAGACCGGCGAGCCGTCCGCCGCCGCGGCGCAAAAAATTCAAAAGCGGGCGCTTGAGCAGGGACTGCTGCTGCTGACCTGCGGCCAGTATGGCAACGTAATCCGCTTCCTCTATCCTCTGACCATTCCAGACGCTCAGTTCGACTCGGCGCTGAGAATTATCGAAGCCGCGACGAAACAGTAACAGGCGAATGATGAAGCTGACTCATCCGGCTGAGGTGGCGCACCAGCATGGATAACTATCTCCAGCGTCACTCTGTTTACATTGCGCTATAAACTTCGCGCCGCCGCACGTTGCCTTCACGCGCCCCGGCCACAGCGATCAAGCCGTAGCTTTACAGCCTACGGCTTTTTTATTGCGCGCTGCATCCTGGGCCGCCACTATTGGTCGATTCTCTTAAGCTGTTCGTCAAAAGCGGAAAACCCGGACGGGTGGTTGAATTGATGTCCGGTAGGTGATTTTATAACGCATTAATAAATATTGATGTTTCCTGCATAAGGTCAGCTGCCTTGTCACTACGCTCCGCAGAATGGTTTAGCCGCAACGGGATTGAGTGCTCTCGTGTTAAAGCCAGCGAGTCCGGCTTTCCCAGACATCTTCATGAAGAATATGTTATCAGCGCCAACCTGTCGGGCGTTGAGGAGATCTGGCTGTCAGGAAAAAAGTCATACGTTAAAAGTGGCCAGATAACTTTATATAATCCAGGCACTATTCAGGCGTCGCGCTTTGACACCCAGTGCGTCGAGTTTATCAGCGTGCATATGCCGCAGGCCGTCATGAAAATGGTCTCAGATGAGGAAAATGCCCAGAGCGGGCAGTCGGCTCCTCTGTTGCGTGAGGGGATAATCAATAATGCCTCGCTGTTTGATGCGCTGTGTCGCTTTGCCTCCTCGGCTCAGCTGGGTCAAAGCAGCGCTAATCAGGAGCAGGAGCTGATATTGCTGTGTGGTGAGCTGCTGGAAACGCCCGACAGCCCGCAGGGTAGCGATGCGCAGCGGGTTGGCGTGGTTATTGACTATTTACGCGAGCATCTCAGCGTCAAGCCACAGCTGGAGAAGCTGGCGCAAATAGCAGGGCTGAGTAAATATCATCTTGTTCGCTGTTTCACCCACCATACGGGCTTGCCGCCTCTGCAATATCATATGCAGCTGCGTCTGAACCAGGCCCGGGAGCTATTGCGCAGAGATGTTCATCCCATTGATGCGGCTATTATGCTCGGGTTTTACGACCAGAGTCATTTTATTAACGCTTTCCGAAAGGTGATGGGAACCACGCCCCATCACTATGCTTCGCAGGTCGGCTCAGGTCAGTATAAATTCTCGATATCCTGATACGATCACGTAAAGAGCGAAGCAGGTAAATATCCCCGCCGAGGCGATGTAAGAATATTTAAGCAGTCGATGCCCAGGCAGTTTGCCGCCGACGCTGCCAACCAGACATACCATGCAGGTCCAGAACAGGCCCGCAATAAAAAAACCGCCTAAAAAAGAGGCTGAGGCCGTCAGGCTGTGCTGCCCCATGCGGGAAATTAGCGCGCCGCCCACGGTGGCGAACCACAAAATAGCGGTCGGAGAGGAGAGCGCGAGCAGGATCCCGCGCCCGAATTCGCGCAGCAGCGAACGGTAGTGATGGGTTTTACTCTCCTTCAGCGCGCTCCTGTTCTGGAACGCGGCAATAAACATTTTGACCGCAAACCAGATAAGCATCGCGCCACCCCCAAGCCACAGGATCCAGCGTACGGCTTCATACTGAAGCAGTATCGCCATTCCCGCCATCGCCAGAAGCGCGTAGATTAAATCGCCCACGCAGGTGCCGACGCCCAGACAGAAACCATGAAAATAACCGCGCTGCATCGCCAGCGTTATCATCGCGATATTGGCGAGGCCGATATCAAGACAGAGCGAAAGACTGAGGAAAAAACCATTAGAGAACGGGATCATAACGTAAAGCCTCTGATGTGCTGGTGGTATCCAGCGTAGCGAGTTGTCTATTAAATCCGTTCAGGCGTAACCGGTATTGGAAAGAATTGCGCCGCTCATTATCCTTCCCTGGCGCGCGCAGGGTTTGCTCAGGGCGATGAACAGATTCACGCTGGCAGAATATAGCCATACGGCTTTTCGACGCGCCAGTCGGCGGAGTAAATAACAGAGACGTAAAGTTTCATCGCCGCGCGCCGATAAAAAGGCGTATTTTTAACGATAGGGATATTACATGCGTAAAATTACTTGCACCTTTGGTCTTATGCTGGGGATGGCAGGGGCGGCATCACCTGTTAACGCCAAAACGCTGACGCAAAGCCTGACGCAGTGCGACACCACGTTTTTCAGTGAAATCTATCATCAGCGCACTACGCTCAGCCGCGTCGCGCCGTTAACGATCGATGGGCACTACGCCTGGTTTAAAGCATCGGCTGAGGGTAATGGCAGCCTCTGGTTTGCTCAGCCTCTGCGCGAATTAAACCTGACGCTAACGGGATACTTTCTACAAACCAGCGACCTGAATAAAATCAATTACGGTAACTATTATTACTGGGGATTAATTTTCAAAGAGACGCCCGACGAGGTGAAGTCGCGACTTAATGGCTTAAGCTGGAGCAAAACTGACGAGGGTTATTTCTCACAGGCGATGATTAAAGCCGATGCCAGTAGCGCCTGGGAAAAAAACAGGCAGGCGGTGTCGGGCATTGCGCCAGCCAAAGAAAGCACAGAGAAGCTGTTAATGATCGAAAAGGGCAAGGAAGGGACATTATTGCTCTGTTCTCTTCAGGGGAACGTCACGCCCGATATGCTTGCGGCCCTCCGTCCTGACTTAACCGGCGGGGCAGCGAAATGAAAAAGCTGATATGGCTGGCATCACTGATGCTGCTGACAGGCTGCGCGGCGACCAGTCAACCCAGGCCGCAGCCGCCTGCCAAAGCGCCGGCTGGACTGGTGAAAATTCTGGCAGATGACCAGCTGACTTCCTATATCGATTACCGGGTGATTTCAACTTACCAGGGTAATAGCCACCTGCGCCGCTTCTATCTCATCAATAACTACGCAGAGCGGACGCTGATTATCAAAGAACCGCCCGTCTACGTCTCCAGCTCGCGGGCGATTGATGTGATTAACTGCGACAAAAACCAGCGAGCCATCCTGGGGCACAGCCTGTTTTCCAGACCGTTCGCGGAAGGAGAGCTTGTCCATGCAGATCTGGAGCCAGGGCAGTGGAAGACCTACCCAAAAGACTCTCTGATGGGGATAGTTGCTGAAAGCATGTGCGCTATTCCGGTAGAGAAACTCAAGCCAGAGCCGCCAAAAGAGACCCGCAAGCCGCTGCTGGATTAATCCGCCTCAGCAGATAGCCTGACTTACAGGCTATCTGCCAGCAGTAAAGGCGTGCGGCGCGCCGTCCGGAAGCTGCCTTACGGCCAGCCAGCAATAAACCACGCGATGCCGCGCTTACTCCAGCGCCTCGGCAGCGCGCTGCTTATCATAAACCCCTTGCGCCTGCTCGATCGCGCTACCGTATTCCCTGGCCCAGCCCACCAGCGCCACAAAAGGCGCCTGCAGCGTCCGACCCAGCGGGGTGATCGCATATTCCACCGCTACAGGTGACGATGCGATGACGCGACGGCTGACGAGGCCATTGCGTTCAAGTCGGCGCAGCGCCTCGGTCAAAGCCTTGTGCGTAATGGGATCGAGCCTGCGTTTAATGGCATTAAAGCGCGCCGGCTCGGAGCAGAGCACGGTGAGAATTAACACTGACCATTTATTTGCTACCTGTTCCAGAATGGGGCGCGTGCTGTTGATCTCTGCCAGCAGCGCCGGGATATCGGTCGCCATCAAGTTTCCTTCTGTATATCTGGTATAGATTAGGTGCGTAATTGACACTAAATATACAAAATATATCATCTGGTTTCCATCCTATTTCTGGAGCAGCCATGATGAAACTCGAAGGAAAAACCGCCCTGGTGACCGGCGGCGGCAGCGGTATTGGCCTGGCGATAGCGCGCCGCTTTGTACAAGAGGGCGCCCATGTTTTCATTACCGGTCGACGCGAAGCGCAGCTGGCGGAGGCGGTCAGGGGCATTGGCGGCAAGGTAGAGGCGATAGCGGGCGATCTGACCTGCGCCAGCGACCGCGACCGCCTGTTTGAGACCCTCCATGCCCGAGGTGTCCGGCTCGACATCTTTGTAAATTCATCCGGCGTGTCCGAGCCTGCCAGCCTGTTCGATACCACTGAGGAGCACTTCGATCGCGCCTTTAGCCTGAACGTGCGCGCCATGGTGTTTGCGGTACAGCATGCGGTGCAATTTATGGAGGCGGGCGGCACTATCGTGCTGATTGGCTCGATTGCCGGGGGCATCGCCAATCCAGGCTACGGCGCCTATTCCGCCAGTAAAGCCGCGGTGCGATCCTACGCCCGCACCTGGAGTACGGAGCTGGCGCCGCGCGGCATCAGGGTCAACACGCTGAGTCCAGGGCCTACCGACACGCCGATGTTCGATCGGGCCAGCGACGATGTCCGACAGAAACTGACCGCGCGGATCCCGGCCGGGCGGCTGGGAAATGCTGATGAAGTGGCGGCTGCGGCCCTGTTCCTCGCCTCAGAGGAGAGCGCTTACGTCAGCGGCGCGGAGCTGATTATTGATGGCGGCATGACGGCGTAAGCGCCCTTTATCAGGAAGGCGGCTGATTCCGAGCCGCTCTCTCCCTTCGTGCGTTATGGCGTATCTGCCCGTCTCACTCAGGACAAGGCGGGCCTGTCGCAGCCCGCCACCTCGCGCGTCACCCTCTTCTATCCCTCCAGCCCGGCATCGTCAGAAGGGGACTTCTGGCCTGTCGGGCTATCCAGCGCAGGATCCGTCAGCGTAGCCCTCATGCGAGGAAGACTCTGCGGATAATTTTGTTGAATAAACTCAATCATCTTTTCCCGAACGTGGCAGCGCAGATCCCAGGCCGTTGGTGAGTTTTGCGCCGTCATCAATAACCGGATAGTCATGGTTTTGTCATCGGCATCGGTAACCTGAAGCACCTGAGTCTCCCGGTCCCAGAGCCTGGTTTCGCTGAGGATCTTTTCAAATTGCTTACGCAGAGGCTCCAGCGGCATGGAGTAATCCAGGTAAAGGAAGACGGAACCCAAAATTTGCGCATTAGTACGCGTCCAGTTCTGAAAGGGATTTTCGGTGAAATAGGTAATAGGCAGAACCAGTCTGCGCAGATCCCAGAGACGAACCACCACATAGGTCAGGTTGATTTCTTCAATCCAGCCCCACTCCTTTTCAACCACCACCGCGTCATCTATTTTGATCGGCTGCGTAAAGGCTATCTGAATGCCTGCAAACAGGTTGACGAGTGACTTCTGCAGGGCAAAGCCGATAATGATCCCCGCCACCCCGGCCCCGGCGAGGATGGTCGTGCCAAATTTTCTTACGCCGGGAAAACTGAGCAGAATAAGAGAGAGGCAGATTGAGACGAGTAATACAATCGCCACCTTCTTGACATACATTATCTGCGTGCGGATTTTACGGGCGCGTAGATTGTTAGACAGGTTGATATCATAGCGAATAAACAGCATATCCTGCGCAACGTTGATCAGGCGAATTAAAACCGAGCACAGCGATAATATAATAAATATATTCAGGGTGGTTGTAATAAAAGAGAAAGATTCCGGATGAATATCAATATAATTCACGCCGACATTGATCATGAGTAACGGGATAAAGAGAAACATCGAGCCGCGAAGATGTTTTTCAAGGGATTTGAACAGCTTTCTGTCGCGGCTCTGCCAGTAGCAAATAAATTTCAGCAGTAAAAAACGAGAGAGAAAACCTGCGGTTAACGAGAAGATGACGAGCAATACAGCAGGCACCCATTTAGGCATGTCAGATAACTCACCAGATAGTAAAGGCATTCTTTTCCCTTATGTTCAGCTGACAACCAGGTTGTCAGATAAGTCGCAAAATGCAGTAACCGTTGTCATATCGGTTATCTGCTGATTACCAGATTAACCCCCTTAGTTTATGAGAAAGTCAGTTAACTGCCTGGTTTAGGCTGTGAAAAATCGAAAAGCGAGATTAGCCCTGGCCAGACTATGAGCAACGGGATGAAGTTTATCGGTTATTTTGCGAAGCGGCAGGAGCGGTAGGGCGTGCTGTCCGTTAACGCCCGGCGAATAACATCGCCTGCGTGAATCCCTGTCTGCGACAGCTTTCGTCAGGGCCATCTCAGGCGCTGCGGGCACCAGCCCCGCCCGCAGACGGTGCTGACTGTCAGCCGGTAGTCAGCGCGTGACTTTCGGCCAGAAGATCGTAAATCTCCTTCGGTGACAGCGGCCCGGCGAGAAGAAGGCTTATCCAGTGCGTTTTATTCATATGGTAAGCCGGCAGAATGCCCTCTTTTTGACGCAGCGAGCCGATATATTCTGGCCGGATCTTGACCTCCAGCACGTCAACCTCCTCTGCGCTCTCCAGCCCCAGTCTGGTGCCGGGCACGTTCATCACTATTCCAAACCACTTTTTCCCGTTGGGATGCCGCAGCACGGCATAGCCAGGCAGATTGCGCCAGAGATATTCTGGTTCAGCCTGATAGTGGTCGCGGGCATAGTTGAACAGCGTCTCACGCTTCATCTTGACTCCTGAGCTAAGGTTCCCAGGGGTGAGGCTAACGTATAAATGTCTTTCTGGCGCGCACCGAATAACGGAAGTAGGGGATCCAGATACAGGCGTGAAGAATACGCCTGACCACCGGCATTATCTGCTCATAGCCCAGCGCAACTGACGGAAAGAGGCAGGCCGTGCAAACGAGATCGAGCAGCGTCAACGCCACGCCGCCGGCCAGCAAGATTGTATAGGCCAGGGGTAACTGTTTCTTTTTGCGCAAGAAGAGTGAGGTGGTGTAGATGATATAAAGAAGCGCGAAAAAGTTTACGCCGGAGGCAATAAAAAAATAGCCTGATTGCGCTATCGGCGCGTGTCCCGCCGTAATCAGCCCAGCCTGTAAGGTTATCTGCAGCGAAGAGAAATAGCTGTAGCCGAGAGCAAACAGGCTTAACAGCGGCAGATATAAGAAGCCGCCAATTTTACGATACTTCTTCTCTTCACACTCAGCGCAATACTCCTGATATTGGGAAATTTCGTTATCGCACTTTATACAAGTCCATTTAAAAGGCGCGTCGGTCATTATTCATCCTTGTTAATATGCAGTTGTTAACGGTTAAAGATCTTACCGGAGCAATTTGAGATCCTGTCACTTGTTATCGGCCTGCCGCCGGGCAGCTTTAGCATTTAGCTGCCCATAGTCGATTACGTTACTGCTCAAACACGCTGACAGGACAGGGCCTTTCACTGCTCAAGCCGCCAAAGGTCTTGCGATAGGTTGAAAGCGAGATTCCCACCGATTTACGGAATGCGGCGCGGAAGCTCTCCATCGATCCGAATCCGCAGCGCGCCATAATCTGCTGGTTTGGCAGCTGATTATTTTCCAGCAGTTCCCGTGCCAGATTCATTCTCGCCTGAAGCAGCCAGGCTTTGGGCGTCATACCCAGCGCCTCTCTGAATCGTCTCAGGAAGGTTCGCTCCGACATCAGAGCGCGCTTCGCCATCTGGCTGACTGAGAGCGGGCAGTCTAAATGCTGAAGTACCCACTCCAGCACCGGTGCGATCTCATCGCGCGGCTTTTGCGCAACGGGTGAGGGAATAAACTGCGCCTGACCACCCGAACGCTGCGGCGCCATCACTAAACGTCTCGCGACGATATTGGCGATATGGGTGCCGTAATCGCGACTGATCAGATGCAAACAGGCATCGATGCCCGCCGCACTGCCCGCTGAGGTAATGATTTGCCCGCTGTCGACGTAAAGCACGTTCGGGTCAACGGTAATGTCAGGATATCGCGCTGCCAGCTCGTCGGTATAACGCCAGTGGGTGGTTGCGCGCCTGCCGTTTAGCAAGCCAGCCGCTGCGATAACAAAAACGCCTGAACAGATCGACAACAGGCGCGCGCCGCGCTGGACGGCATCGCACAGGGCGTCCAGCAGCGCCTGCGGCGGCCTCTCATCGCGATTACGCCAGCCGGGAATAATAATGGTCTGCGCCTCGCTAAGCGACTCCACGCCAAAACGGGACAGGATCTGAATCCCCTCTGAAACCTGCACCGGCGAGGCGTCAACCGAGACAATACGGTGTTGGTACCAGGGAAAATCAAATTCGGGTCGGGGAAGACCAAACAGCTCTACCGCAATGCCGAACTCAAAAGTACACAGCCCGTCATAGGCCAGAACGGCCACTAAACCCGCGTTATTGATCATTGGCGGAAAAATACCGGTTATTGTCAGAACCGCCACTTTAACAGGCTGAGGGCGCTTCATACAATCAACCCACATTCAGAGAGGAGAGAGCGAAAATGACCAGTTTAATCAGCGAAGTTGCGCCAGCGTCACCGTCAGAAGCGTTACACCATTTCAGCCGTCGTTTCGCCTTTGAGACCGACTGCTCCGATGTTTATCACAGCCAGAAAACAGGCAGTGTCGACTATGTGCTGGTCGATGTAAGAAGCAACGACGCCTTTTTACAGGCGCACGTACCGGGCGCGATCAATATCCCGACGCGCGCCATCACTGAGGAGCGCATGGCCGCCTATGCGCGCGACACGCTGTTTGTTGTCTATTGCGCTGGGCCGCACTGCAACGGCGTGCATCGCGCAGCGGTTCGCCTGGCGAGCCTGGGGTTTTTTGTCAAAGAGATGCTCGGCGGCATAACCGGCTGGGTTGACGAAGGGCTCGCCCTGCAGCGGGCAGAGAGCGCGGTGCCCGTCGACGGCTTCTCCTGCGAATGCTAAGTCTGACCGCGCTTTCCGTGGCACCAGCGGAAAGGGCGGTCTCTTCCCGCCGTGAGGGGCAAAAATGTTGTGGCGCAGGTCAGGCTACGGGTGAGGGCGTTTATACTCTACTTATAAGATGGATCTCATTTAAGAAAACGTGAGATTGTTAAGCGTGTCGCTGCCACTTATATTTTTGGCGGGTATGAAATAATTCTAAGGAAACAATCATGATTAAGCATCGCCCTCTTAAAGCACTTTTTGCGGTGATTATATCTTTTGCCGTTTTTGCTGCGCCGGCTTATGCAAACCCGGGCAACGGCAACGGCAACGGCAACGGCAACGGCAACCACGGTAACAGCGGCAATCACGGTAATAATGGTGCGCACGGAAACAAAGGGCAGGGAAATGCCGGGGCGAAGGACAAACATGGAAATCGCAAGAACTATGCGCGACCAGATAACGTCGAGTCGGATATTAACTTCTCTCTTGCACGTTCTCTTGCCGTTAATTATGGCCTGGTCGGCTATCGCTCACTGCCCCCAGGAATAGCCAAAAAAGTTGCGCGGGGTAAACCCTTGCCGCCGGGTATCGCTAAAAAAACGCTGCCGGCATCCATGCTTAATGACCTGCCCTATTATCCCGGCTACGAGTGGCGAGCCGTTGGTGATGATTTAGTCCTTATCGCTTTGAGCACAGCTGTCGTTACGGCCGTTATCAACGGCGTATTTGACTAAGATGATTTTGATAGCCCCGCGTTGCGGGGCTAACGTTTACTCCGTTCGCTCAGCTAACAATATAACCAGCAAAGCGATTCCCGTAATGACAATAAAGAGTGCCAGATTAAGGATGACGCCGACCACAGCGGCGGGAATGGCCGTCAGGGGCGCCGTAAACCCGACATTATTATGGGTGGTTTCAATAAAGGGGCCGCCTGTGAGAATAAAGATGAAGGAGGGCAAAAAGGTAAACCACGTCACGAGGCAGGCGGCTACAGCGTCTGCTAAAAAAGGGCGTCTGGCGTCTGGCGTCTGGCGCCTGATTGTCTTATTGTTAGAAAATTATACGGATGTCAGAGATTTGCATCAGGCTCTGCTGTTGATTTACCGTTCTGTTTTACCGGAGCGCCCAGCGTTTTAAGGAACCAGTCAACAACTCTGTTGATGATCACCGGCTGATACCACTGATAATCGCCATGTTCAGCGCCGTCAACCAGCACATAGTCTGCCTGATTTCCCGCTTTCCTGAGAGCGTCATAAAGTCGAGCACTCTGCTCAGGTGATACCAGAGTATCCTTACTGCCGTGCATAATCAGGAAGGGGGGCTTGGGTCCGCTAAGATGTCCGATGGGACTTGCAGCAAGGGCTTTCTGCGGTGTGGATGTGATGGATGCGCCAGCGAAATCTCTGAAGGCCACGCCATTAACCAACAGCGTTTCAGTTGCGGCCGGAGAGTGATGAACTTTCTGTATCTCTTCCGGGAAGCCCTCACCTATGTTGCGCAGGTCAGAAATTCCATAAATTGTGGCGACGGCCTGAACATCGGAAGAGTGACTGAGAAAATCACCTTTATCAAAAGAGTGATCGCCATTGGTTGTCCCCAACATCTGAGCCAGCCATCCTCCGGCAGAATCGCCGAGTACGCCAATACGTGCCGGGTCAATACCATAGTCATTCGCATGCTGGCGAAGATATCTTACCGCAGCTTTGGCATCCAAAACTGGTGCCGGAAAGGTGTCAGGAATGGTGCGGTATTCTGCTGCTGCAACGACAAAGCCGGCGTTAGCCAGAGCCATACGCATCTCAATAAACTTGTCGCGATCAGCCGTGGTGAACCCCCCGCCGGGGAAGTAAATGATGGCTGGCTTCAGGTCACTGTTTCGGGGAACGAGAACAGACATATGTAACTGTCGTACTGAGCGTGCACTTTTTACCTGCGCATAGACCACATCACCGATGTTATCTGTCTGACTTTGGGTGGTATTAACCTGAATGATATCTGCACCCTGAACGTATCCGGGGAGGTTATTGTTATCAGAAGCTATCGCTACGGTTGCTGCTGAAATCATTAAAAATCCACCTGTCAGGAAGGTACAAAAGTATTTCATACTTTATATCCTTTTCTTTCTTTATCCATGATGCTTTATGATTTTCAGGTTAAAAATCAGTGCGGAATCATCGCCTTTCTGAGCAAAAAAATGCCTGCTTTGAGTACTTTACTGCCCTTGATGCTCTGCCTGGAAACGACACGCGTGAGACAAACGCTATTCCGTTGCCGCTTCGGTTCCACGGAGACTGAGCTTTTTTACCTGTCGGTAGCACAGAACTTTTTGATACCGATCATAATCGGCCTGCTTCCTCGCTATTTACCCGGCGTATGCGCCCTTTCAACTGCCGGTTTTGTTGCTGGCGGCGGCTCAGTCACGCCTTATGCGACACTGCGATCATCAGGCCGGTAAGCATGTTATTGATGGCGGTAATTACTGCGCGGGCCGTCGGGTCGGCCTGCCAGGGAGGTTTATCCAGTCGCTATTGCCAGGAGGGGTCTGGCGGACTTCCTGCTCGACCATCAAAGGAGCCTTGTGATGACGCTCTTTCGGTAAGCGTCCCGGTTTCGGGCGGACAGGTTTGCTGGTCGCAACGCCAGCAGCGCAACCTCTGGCTGATGTGCTGGTTGTGAGAGAGGTTAGTTTCAGGAAAATTGCGCTACAGGGGAGATATCTTTCTGTAACAGTAAGCGTTTCCGGCCCGGCTGGAAACGCTTACTGCTGTGGCAAACGCCGTCAGCTCTCTTTTGCCCTGACCCGACCATCCACTACAAGATTTAGCGCATTGCGCAGCGCCGGCTCAGCATATTTGCTGATAAGCCAGGCGATATAATAGAGCACGGCGACCACCACAATTGGCAGTGCTATCATCACCGCTTCGCTCTTGATCCAGGCATTCAGCTTAATCATCATGGCGATCATCAGGTTTTCATGAATCAGATAAAGCGCATAGCTGACAAACCCGATAGCGGTGAAAAAGCGCACGGAAAGCCAGCGCTCCATCTGTTTTGAATAGAAGCTGGCTATAAAAAAGAGCATGACCACGACTAAGGGGACGACAGTAATAACACCGTCGTGCTTAACGTAATAGCTGAAATTGATTAGCAGGGCCAGTAATACCAGCACATAGTGATAGCCTTGATCGCGCCCGTGCAGGCGTTCATAAACCAGACAGCCCACCATAAACCAGGCGTAATGAATAAAACCGAATTTTGAAATCACATCGATTAATAAGGGATGGCCAAGGGATTTCAGTACCGACGAAGCCGAAAGTAATAACATCGGCACAAGCAGCGCCGGCAGGCAATATTTACGGCCAGCAGTGAAATAGACCG
Source organism: Pantoea agglomerans (assembly GCF_020149765.1). Taxonomy (NCBI): domain Bacteria; kingdom Pseudomonadati; phylum Pseudomonadota; class Gammaproteobacteria; order Enterobacterales; family Erwiniaceae; genus Pantoea; species Pantoea agglomerans. The sequence goes on along the minus strand of NZ_CP083808.1, from coordinate 406,683 downwards.
CACCAATAATCAGATAAAACAGCGCTTCAACATATAACGACCAGAAGGAGCCTGCCATAGAGCTGAATTCAATCCCGGTAAGCTGCGACAGGGTTTCCGGGTTAACAAATATCAGGCCGGGGATAAGGTTTTTGCTTTCTCCGGTAATCACCGTCGATTCTGGAAAGAATCCGCCTGAGATATAGAGTAGAAAGCTGGCAATCAGCATGGCCGGGAACAGACGTAGCCAGCGTTTTTTCAGAAAATGGATATAGCCGCGCGATTTGTCCAGCGTCATAAAAATGACAAAACCCGAGATCATAAAAAAGAGCTGCACGCCCACCCAGCCAAATGCCAGCAGCGGGATCTGCTGCGTCGTCGCCACGTAAGGTAAGAGTTCAGGCCATCGTGCATAGGCATGATAGGCAATGACCATCAGGATGGCTAAACCGCGCATGCCATCGAGATGCGTAATACGTGGGCGCATAAATTCCCTTATTAATAAAATGAAGCAAAGAGGTAGCGTGAAATTAACATTGACACAGATTTACACTCAAGCAGAATTATCCTGGAAACCTGAGTGATAAATTAAGCTGAACTGGCTACTGTCTGTAAAAAAACAAGCCCATACTTTAGTCAGGCAGAGTTGTAATAAAAGTGCAGCAATGAGGCATCAATGGTCGAAAAGCAGGTAAGGGCGACAGCCTGATTTTCAGTTATGCTCTTTTTTCAAATGTCAAATTAAGTCCACCGTTTTTTGTCAATAAAGGGTAACTCTGCTTCTCCTGCACCTCTTTTGCTAACCTCCTTGTGTCAACATTATCTAAATTATAAATCCCTTATCCGTACAGCAGAGCGCTGAGGAATTGATTGACATTTCGCGTATATCTACCTGTCTTTTTGAGAGTGGCAAAATTACTTAGCAGGCTTATAAGTTTATTTATATTTAAATGCCTGATAGTGATATATCAGTTAATTGCTGCGCTGAAAAAGCCTGCTGAGCAAGAGCCAGCGTGCTCAGCCAGTTCTGACACCGCCATCTTTTTACCGTGTCCGCTATTATAAGGCAGTGACCTTTTTGTCCTGCTCAGGACGGCGGCAAAGTCAGCGGCTTGAATGCGCTGCGCTTTATGCCCCTTCACTGTTATCTCCCTCCCTAAAGCGAGGGCGGGCAGGTTTTTGCCTGGCGTATAACCTTCGCTGGCTTGATTAACAGAGCGTTGCAAGTTAAGTTTGCTTAAACCTGGAAGATGATCTGTAACCTTCACAGCTTAAAAGCCCTCGATCTCCCTGAGGCCGCGCCAGCAGCGCCCTACAGACTCTGTTACCATCACACCTGGCGCCGGTACAAACTCAGTGAGCAGGTTATAAACGCGGTCCATCAGTTCCTGTTTCGATATATCTCCCTCATAGGTAAAGAGATCTCTCGGCAGCCAGTAACTCTGTTGGCTCCCGTTAGAAATGCTGTGGCGGAATCCATTGTTATTCATGGCGTTACGAAGTCTTCGGTACTCTTCAGCCGCGTTCACTTTCCCGCGTAGTTCAATTGAGATGTCATATACTGGCATGGTAACCGTCCTCAATTTTTCGATTTTAATTTAAGTTTACTTTAATTTTGCGGTTGTGCCAGTTTATTGTCCGCCTGGTTAAATAAAAACGCGTAAGCCCCCCTTTAGCAGGAGGAGACTTACGCGCAGAGTCAGCGCGTTGCCCGGCATCCGTCACAGCAGACGCCGGGGCGCAATCAGAACAGCACTGAGTAGTTCAGGCCAAAGGTGCGGCCGCGACCTTTATAGGTATAAAGCGCTGCATCGCCGTAGGTGGGGCTGTAGAGCCCCGGTGCCCGCTGGCCCCATACCGTGGTGTAATCCTTATCCAGCAGGTTCTCTACGCTGAAGCTGAGTTTGCCGACCGGCAGCGCATAGCTGCCCAGAAAATCCACGGTGTTATAGCCATCGATTTTCTTGCCGTCAGCATCGGAAACGTCAAAGGTCTGCGTGCTCTGGACGCGTAGATCCCAGTCGCCCGGCGCCCAGTTCAGCCAGGCGCTGACTTTGGATGGGCTGGCGCTGTCGATGGTGAGCTTTTCCCATTTACCCTCTACGCGCGTCTCAGATTTGATAATGTTGAAGTTAGCGCCGCTGCTCCACTCGCTGTTATCAAAGAAGTAATCAACCTGGCCCTCTACGCCATAAATACGGCGCTTGTCGTCGTCCAGGTTAATCGTCATATCGCTTTTATTAATGCTGATGGTTTTATCCGACAGCGAGTAGTAAGCCGCCAGCTGGGTGCGCAGGCTGTCGCCGGTAAAGCGCCAGCCAAGCTCGTAAGAATCAACTTTAATGCCGTCGAGCTTCGAATCATTGACGTTAACGCTGTTGGTGAGGTTGTAATGCCCGTTGGCTAAGCGATAGGTGCCGGAACCGTAATATTTTGCCAGGTCCGGGATCTCAAAGCCCTGCGAGAAGTTAAACCACAGCTGCTGGCGCTCGGTCAGGCGACCCAGAATGCCGGCATTAAAGAGCAGATTATTGTAGTCAGTGGAGCCGCCCGGCACCGCATCCGCCGAGCTGGCCTGACCGCTGGCGATCGCCTGCTGCTGCGCATAGCCAACAAAATCGTCCACCTTGTTTTTCGTATACTGGTAGCGCACGCCGCCGCTCAGCGTGATGGTGTCAATGTCGTAGCTCGACTGCAGGAACGGCGCGAGGTTAGTAATGCTGTAGCCGGGATAGCGCCCGACGTTATAGGCATTTTTCAGCGTCATGCCGCCGCTTTGCGCCGCGCTGTTCAGATCAAAAAACTGCTGGTTGGCGTCAAAGGTCTCATGGTCCGCGTCGACGCCGTAGGTCAGGGTCAGCGCGTCGACAGGCTGGCTGTTATGGGTGAGCTTGCCGCCATAGAAATCGGTCTTCTGCTGCGAGGCGCCAATGCTGGAGACGCGATTACGGCTGAGGGTAGGGAAGGGATAGAAAGTCAGGCTCTCGTCGCGATAGTAAACCTGCGCCACCAGATCCTGGCCGAAAAAGTCGGTGTTGGAATACTGCAGGTTAATCAGGTGGCGTTCGGTGCCCGGCAGGCGATCGGAGTCGAGGTTGCCTGAGTTATAGGCGCGGCCGGAGCCGGTCACCGCCGAGAAATTCTCCCCCAGATAGAGGCCATGCCTGCCGTCCGACTCGCTCTTGAAATATTGCGTGGTGAGCTGCAGCTGCTGGCTCTCATCGATATTGAGCGTGCCCGTGCCCATTACGTCCAGACGATCGGAGTACTGCAGCCCGGTCTGGGTATTATCGATAATCGTCTCATTGCCTTTGCCGTCATACCAGCCGCCATAGCGCTGATACGCTACCGACAGGCGGCCCGAGGCTTTGTCATCGCCGCCGCTTACCGCCGCCGCCAGGTTCTCATCGCGATCGTTATGACTGTTGAAGCCGCTTTTCACGCCGGTTTGCAGCTCCGCCTGCGTGCCCGGCTGCCCTTTTTTGGTGACGATATTGATCAGGCCGCCGGTACTGCCGCCGCCGTAGAGCGAGGTGGCGCCTGAAATCACTTCAATACGCTCAATATTGAAGGGATCGATCGCGTCCAGCTGGCGGCTGTCGCTGCGTGACGAGTTAAGACGGACGCCGTCCACCATCACCATCATTGAGCGACCGCGCATATTCATGCCGTAGTTGGTTCGTCCCTGGCTGCTGACGTCCATGCCGGGAATCAGCTGCGCCAGCACCTCTTTTAACTCCTTGCCGCCCTGAACCTGCTGCTCAATCTCTTGCTGCTCGATAATCCAGGTAGTTTGCGCCATTTCCGCCACGCTGCGGTGGGTACGGCTGGCAGAGACCACCATCTGATCCTCTTTTATCTCTTCGGCCCAGGCGCCGGAAGAGAGCATCGCAAGTAAACAAGGATTCAAAACCCACAGATACGGCTGTTTCATTTTTATTTTTTTCCGATGAAGTGTTTAAAACTGAACGGTATTAACGGTGTGTTGAGGATCCCGAACGTGATTCTCCGGCTGCTGGGTGCGCCACTGGATCACGCCGGGGGTCGTGCTCAGCTCAAAAGGTTCGTCCGGGTGCGCGCGGTTGAGAATGCGGGCGGCGCGCCAGGCCATCAGGCTGAGCTGGGGTTCAGCAATGCCGAGGCGCTGCATCCCGGCATTGACGGCGAAAAGGGCGTTACTTTCCGGGCCGTCCCAGTTAAGGGTGAAGTCGGTGTTGATCTGGAAATTTTCGTCCCGGTCGAGCTGGAGACGATGCGCCACGGGCGCCAGAAACGCGGGGCGCGAGGAGCGATAGCCGGTGGCAAAAATCACCACGTCGGTGGCCAGCTGCTCTTCGCCATGATCGAGATGGTGACGCAGCCTCAGCTGCTGCGCCTCCTGCGTCTGATCGAGCGAGATTACCGAGCGCGACGGCATCAGTCGCGCCCAGGGCTGCTCGCGCAGCACCTCAAAGCGGTGATACATCGCCCGGTAGATGGCAAGGAGCGACTCGCTGGTAATGCCGTCTGAGGTCATCTTCTGTTCATTCAGCATCAGCTGGCGCGCGCTGGCGTCCAGCGTCGAAAAGCTTTCCAGATAGTCTGGCGTGAAGTACTCGTTGGCGAAGGCGGCTTCATCCAGCGCGTTGTAGTTATTCCTGCGCGACACCCAGTTCAGGGCCGCGGGCTGGCCCCACTCGGCGCGGAAGATATTAAGAAAGAGATCGGCTCCGCTCTGGCCGCCGCCGACGATGGTGACGCGCTTGCCATGCAGATCTGGCCGGCGCAGCATCATTTCGCTGGCGTGGAAGCAGCGATCGCTCTGCTGCGTAACGCACGCCGGCAGCCTGGCCTGTTTCCCGATGCCGAGGCAGATATGGCGCGCCAGAAAGCGATCCTGCGCGGTTTCAACCGTGAACAGGCGCGTCGCATCGTTAAACGTCACGCGGGTGACCGGCTGGTTAAACGCCAGATTGCTCAGGCGCTTCGCCACCCAGCCCAGGTAGTCGGAAAACTCCTCTCTGGAGACGGTGCGCTGTTCGGTAGTGAGGAAACGGTAAAATTTCTTCTGCTGCACCAGATAGTTCACAAAGCTATAGCGACTGGTCGGCTCAACCGCGCTCACCAGATCTTTGAGGAAGCTGGTTTGCATCGCGCAGTCCGGCACCATCATGCCCGGGTGCCAGGCAAAGTGGGCCTTGCGTTCGAGAAACAGGGAGCTAAAACCTTCCAGTCCTTCAGCCAGCGCGGCGACGCTCAGGTTAAAGGGGCCGACGCCTATGCCAATGAAATCATAGATCTTCATTTTGGAGACTCCTGGGTGACCAGATAGAGCGGGTTATCGAGATCGGTAAGGTAGTTGGGCAACATCCGGCTGCCGCCGTCGTGCTCTGAAAATGTCAGCTTTACCGGATTAAGCACGACGCGGATGATGCGCGGCTTAAAGAGATCGAACAGGGCGAAGCGATCGGCCATCGCCGGGTGTTGCGCCATATAGCGCTGCAGCACGCTGGCGAGAAGCCGGTAAAACTGGCGTTCATCTATGCCTGACCGCAGCGTCAGCCGCGAGATAAAGCGCAGCACGGTAACAAAGTGGCCGGTTTGCAGGTCGTGGATCAGGTAGTCGGCGCTCAGGCGCGCGGTTACCTCTTTCACCGCAGCGGGCAGCGACGCCGCCTCCGGGAAATCAGCATCGACGAGGCGCATATCACCCTGAAAATCCTTCAGCAGAATGCGCTGCGGAATATGATCTTTCATCACCAGCGTAACGTTCTGACCATGCGCAATCAGCGCGACGCCGTAGCGGCACATCAGGTGGTAGAAGGGGATCACCACCACCTCGAACATCCGGCTCAGCCAGCTGGCCGCATCCAGTCCCGAGGCGTTAATCCAGGCGTCTATCAGCGGGCGTCCGGCATTATCGGTTTCCATCAGCGCGGCCATCAGCACCGCCTGTTCGCCCGGCTGCAGGTAGCTGGCGGGGCTTTCGCGCCAGATAACGCCAAGCATCTCCTGGTAGCGATAGGGCGCGGCGGGCAGCGCGGCGTAGCCCTCATGGGGCAGGTAACCTGCGGCCGGCTCCGCCAGGATTTGGGCGCCGGTGGCGCGCAGCGTCTGATCCTGCGCGAACTGCTGCCTTAACCAGCCGGAGGCGAGCGGCCCAGCGGCGATATACCTGCCGGGAATGCCGCGATAGCAGGAGGTGTTATAGATAGTCAGCGGCAGTTTAATATCGAAGCGCGCAGGGCGGCTGGCGTTGGTCAGCGTGCGCAGCGACTGCTGCGCCAGATAGCGATCGCCGAAGACGCCCAGCTCGACCATCTCTCTACGCGCCAGATGCGGCAGAAAATGAAGCGCGATTTTTTGCTGCCACTGCCAGGGATGAACAGGCAGGGCAATCCAGCTCTCATCGAGTCCGGCTGACTGCCAGTGCTGATAAAAGCGTGCCAGCTCCGCCTCATCCATGGCGCTGGCGAGCAGGGCAGAGAGATCGCACGCCTCTTCGTGGCTCCAGACCAGCTTCTCCCGGCGCACCGCAATCCAGTGCAGCTGAAAGCGGTTGCGATACTCCGGCGCATAGGCGCGCAGCGCATCCACTCCCCAGCCGCGACGCCCTTTGTTAAAAATAAATTTGGGATGTCCGCTCAGCAGGCACTGCAGCTCATCTGCGTCCAGGGCGATCATATCGTCTGCGCTCAGCGACCGGCGCGCTTCCAGCAGCTGCAGATCGCCGCGCAGCGTGGCGTAGAGATCTTCCAGATGCTCCGCCGTCTGGGCGTCGCTCATCTCCAGCGTCACCGCCAGCTGGCGCAGCAGGGCGTCCGCTTCCATCGGCCCGCCGCTGAGCGAGTCAGCGTCGATATGCAGCCAGCCCCAGATGCCGCGGCTGGCGGCAAATTCCCAGCGCGCCTGGCCCACGGTGATTTCCCAGCGGCCTGCGGATCGTTCCACCGCGCGCAGCGTCCGTTCGTACTCCAGCTCGGCGAGAATTTTAGCGATCATCTCGCGGTTGACGCGCGCCCACATCATAAGCCCACCTCCGTAAAGAAGCGGCTGCGCTCGCTTATCACCAGGCGAGAGCGCTTGTGGGGGAAGTCGAACTCCTTAAGGGTCTGGTACCCAGCAACCGGCAGATGGCGGAACAGGCGCTGATTGTCGTAACGCGGTTCCGCGACGATGCGCTGGGTGCGGGGCTGGTCGAGAAACAGATAGTGCGTCAGCCCGCGCAGCCAGCTGCGAATAAAGTGCGCGCCGCGCCAGGCTTCTTCGCCCACCAGCATATGCAGACCGCGATCGTATGGCTGCCAGCGGTAGTGCCGACCAATACGATCTTCCGCCGCCCAGTAAATCTCGAAATAGCCAAACGGCTGGTCGTCGAAGCAGCCGATCACCGGGAAGCAGTAGGCGGAGTCGAGCTGCTTGCGCAGGTAACTTTCCTGCTCAGGCTGCGGTGCCGCCATTTCCCAGAAGGCGTTAACGCGGGGAGCGTTCATCCAGCGCGTAAAGCGCACGGCGTCCTCCGCCACGTCGGCGACGCGAAAACTGAGCGTTCGCTTGATCTGCGGATCGTAGCGCCGATAGATTTCCCCATCCGGCCTGGGCGGACGCACGGGATAAAAAATCTGACGCGCTTCATCAAACTGCATTTTCCCGCTCGCCGTCGGCTGCTCGCCCCGGAGCCAGAGCGGCAGCTGCCAGAAGGTGTCTCGTGAAAAGTAGTCGCCGTTCACCGCCGCGAACAGCGCCTGCGCCTGGGGATTGTGATGCCACTGCGCCCAGGGAAGATGAACGCCGCTCAGCTGTGGTGCCGCCACCAGCAGCTGATCGATCGCATCAGCAAGCCAGCCGTCCGGTATCGTCGGCATCAACGGCAGCGAGGCGCTGTTGTCCAGCCCGAGCATGAGCGGCAACGCCTGTCCGGTCAGCGCACAGCGGAAACCTGCGTCGCCATGAACGATATGCGCGTTTGGCATTACGGCTTCTCCCTGTAGAACGGATTGTGAAAATCGAAGTAGATCACCGCCGGATCGGCGATGGTGTTTTCGTTGTGGTCATAGAGATAGCAGTAGAAATTGCCTTTACAGTTCCAGTGTCGGCTGTCGAGCACGTAATCAAGGCTGCGGGTATCGCTGACCTGGCTGCGCAGCGCCGTCAGCCTGTCGCGCACTTGCGCCATCAGACGCTCTTCTGTCTCAAAGCCCGCGGCGCCTAGCGCGGCGGTGACCGCCAGCGTGGAGTTGACCAGCAGGTAATAGGGGAAGTAGCGCAGTACCTGTTCGCGGCTGAAGCAATTTTCCGCATCGGTTTCGTCAATCTGCGCCAGCCAGTCGGCGGCGTTTTCCGTAAAGCCGCTGCCCTGGCAGTCGCGGTAGAGCAGTCCGACCGGGAGATCCTGCTGCATCTCCACCAGGATGTTTTGCTGGTGCGCCAGCAACACCAGGCCGTAATTGGCTTCCGTGGCGAACAGCGGCAGCAGCACGCGATCGCAGTAGGCGTTTACCCAGCACTGCGCCCCCTGGCTGAGCGTTAGCCCGAGCCGGTGGCTCAGCCTTCTCACTGCCGCCGCCAGCAGGCTGTCGCCGCCGTCTGGCGCGGCCTGCGTCAGGCTTACCAGCACGTTGGTCTGGGTTTCCGGGGTGTCGAAAAGGCTGTTGACGCGAAACGCCATCAGGCTCTCTTCCTGGATTGCGCCATCCGCGGCGCGCAGCCCGGCCCAGCCATCCTCCTGCATCACGCGCAGGGTGGGGTAGTCCATCTGTAGCCGCTGCCAGCGCGGCGTTTGAGCCAGACGCGCCAGGCGCATGCCGCGCTTCACCTCTTTCACCGACAGGGTTCGCACCGAATTGGTCAGGCGCACGCTCAGTGAAAATTTGATCATATCGTTGCTGGCAGGAGAGTAGAGCGAACGCGACGAGCTGGTGGGCAGCCAGGCGGTGCCGCTTTCCCCTAAATCTGCCAGCGCGCCGCTGGCGATCAGCCGCTGGCACCACGCCTGCGTCAGCAGATAACGCGCCTGCCAGGGATGCATCGGGATCAGCCAGCGCTGGTCGGTAAACTGGCTGAGCAGGGCGGGCGCGCTCTGGGCAGCAAAGCGCAGCAGACGGGCGCGCAGCGTCAGGCCGAGGCTTTCCCCCGCCACATGGTCGCTGTCGACGGAGAACCAGTGGAGCGGGAAGTCGGAAGCGAACTCAGGCAGATAGCGGCGCGCCTCGGCTTCATTAAAGGGTTCGTGCGATTTCGGCGCGGGGTGGAACGCGTGACCCACCAGCAGCGCCTGTTCGGCTTCGGAAAATGAGAGCGGTTTTTTGCGCAGCGCAGGCCAGCGATGACGCAGATTAATCGCCTGCCAGCAGTTCGCATGGCTTTCGCCGACGCGCTGCTGAAAACGTTCGATGACCTCGCCGCTGAGTTCCGCGCGAATGGCCGGCTTTGCCACTATCAGCGAAACCAGCGTGTCAAAGGAGACGGCTTCACCCTCGGGCGACGTCGGGCTGATGAGCAGCGCGGGGAACTGATAGTGATGATGCTGCGTAGGGGAGAAGTAGCGCAGCGGCAAACGCAGAACCTGCGATGATGACAGGGGCAGTTCAATAAAGTGCGTCCGTTCGGGCGCGCCGCCTGCCACGTAGTTCCAGTCGCGCGTTTCGCGTAAAAGCGCATTGAGAAAGCACTGCGCCGCCACGTCAACGCCAGCCGGTTGAGAGAAGCCATCCATAAGATAATCTCACTTCTTAACTGATAATGATTATCGTTATGATAATTATTTAATTTACAATGGCAACCAATTTTGCAATATTCGTAAACATATCTTCAGCTGTATATCCATGTTTTTTACGGTGTCTTTACATTTATGTGTCACTTATTACATAACGGCGCGCTATGACGGCGTCGGGAAAATCAGTCTGGCCGCTGGCCTTTTGCGCTGGCTTATTGGGAATTGGTCAGAACGGCTTACTGGTTATGCTGCCGCAGCTGGTGCAGATGACCGGTCTGACGCTCTCCACCTGGGCCGGTTTATTAATGTCTGGCTCGATGCTGTTCCTGCCCGCCTCGCCCTGGTGGGGGCGCGTATCTGAGGTGAAAGGCTGCAAATTTGTCGTGGTAGCGTCGCTGTCCGGCTATCTGGCAAGTTTCGCCCTCCTGGCGCTGGCGGTTTGGCTGATGGCGGAAAAACAGCTCGGCATATCGGCTGGCGTTGGGGTGCTGATCCTGTCGCGTACCATCTACGGCCTGACCGTCTCGGGCATGGTGCCCGCCGCGCAGACCTGGGCGATGCAGCGCTCAGGCACGGAGAAGCGCATGGCGGCGCTGGCGGTCATCAGTTCCGGCCTGAGCTGCGGAAGATTACTGGGGCCGCCTCTGGCTGCATTTGCGCTCAGCCTTTATCCCATGGCGCCCCTGTGGCTGATGGCCGCCGGGCCGCTTTTCGCCCTGATCTTTATCAGCCGCCAGTATGGCGATCCGCCACTGGAAGCGGTGGCGCATCAGGCCGCGCGCTGGCATAGCGGTCTGCTGCCCTTTCTTGTGCTGGCGGCGCTGCTTGCGCTCTGCATCAGTCTGATGCAGATCGGGCTGGCGCCCGCGCTGCGCGATTACATGGCCGCGCCCGCTGCGGTCAGCCGTCATATCGCCTGGCTGCTGAGCCTGGCCGCCATCGCAACCCTGCTGGCGCAGTTTCTGATCGTCAGGCCGCAGCGGCTGCAGATTCAGCCGCTGCTGTTGAGCGCGGCGGTATTGATGAGCGCAGGGCTGGGCATGATGGTCGCTGGCAATCTGCCCTGGCTCTATACGGGGATCGTTGTCACCTCATTCGGCGCCGCGATGGCGACGCCTGCCTACCAGCTGCTGCTGAATCAAAAACTCTCCCTCGGCAAAGGGGCGGGACTGATCGCCACCAGCCACACCCTGGGCTACGGCCTGAGCGCCCTGTTGATCCCCGTTATCTCGTGGCGATGGGGGCAGACTCACCTGCTGGCGGGGGCATGGATAGCATCAGCAATCTTCTTTATGGTGGCCTGTCGGCTGCGAACAACGGCAAGCGCGGAAAGCGCGCGCTGAACGTCAGGAAATTTTATGGCCGCGATTCCCCCTTACCGCTTATTCAATGTCACGCTGCTGCGCAAAAGATGGCTCTCGCCCTCTCTGGTGAGCTGCCTCTTTACGGGCGAAGAGCTGGAGATGATAAAGCGAGACGGACCCGATCAGCGTATCAAGATCCTCTTTCCGTCGCCGCAGGGGTTTCCCGCCTCGTTAAACAGGCACACCCCCTGGCGCGAGCAGCTTAAAACCCTGACGCCGGAGCAGCGGCCCGTGCCGCGCACCTACACGCTTCGCGCCGTCAACGCCGTCGAATGTCAGGCAGAGGTCGAGTTTGTTGTTCACGGCACAGCGGGGCCGGCTTCCGCCTGGGTCATTCGCGCCGCGCCGGGCGATGCTCTGCAGATGGTCGCGCCCAACCGGCAGCACGTCGACGACAGCGGCGGATATGAATGGCACCTCAATCCCGAGGTAGCGCGCGCGCTGGTGGTCGCTGATGAAACCGCGCTGCCTGCGGTAAAAGGTATCCTTGAGCAGGTGGCGCATATGGCGTCGCCGCCCGCCCTGCAGATTTTTCAGGAAGTGCCGCGGGCAGAGGATAGTCTCGACTGGCGACAATACGCTTTTGCGCAGGTCTTCTGGCTTCCCCGCGACCGAACCCGAACGGCGCACGGCGCGGCGCTGTTGCAGGCGGTTAAGGCGAACCTCTCCCTGCCTGACTATGCGCTCAGCGCCGCTCCGGCTTCTTTTGAGGTTGAACAGGCGCGTCTGTGGCACGGCGCAGCGCGCAGGCCCAATCGTTTCTATGGCTGGGTCGCCGCCGAGTCCTCTGCGGTGAGACATATCCGGCGCTATCTGGTGAACGAGCGCCAGCTGGCCAGCGAGAGCGTCAGCTTTATGGCCTACTGGAGCAAGGGCTAGCGGCCATTTCGACCCGCTAAATGGCTGCCGCAACGGCGTGCCGCAAGCGGCGAGGCTGGAGCGCGCCGCGACTGTTAAGCGCGCGGCGCGTTGAGGCGGGCGCGATCAGCTGTTTTCGGAAGAGCGTACCGCGTAGAAGCGGGCACGCTGCTGCTGAAGCTTTCTGCGCGGCATAAGCAGGCTGGCGATAACAATCACCAGCGCCAGGCCGCCGGTCGCCAGCAGTTCGGTCTGATGTTGCTTATTGAACAGCATGCACACCAGCACGGTTGCGATAAACAGAATGGTCACCCAGGTGAGGCCGGGGAACAGCCACATGCGGTAACTCAGCTGCTCGCCCGCTTTCTCGCGCTTTTTGCGCAGCACCAGATGAGAGAGGGCGATCACCAGGTATACCAGCAGCGCGATGGCGCCGGAGCTGGCCAGCAGAAATTCAAACACCGCGCTGGGTGCCAGGTAGTTAGCCACCACCGCCACAAACGCCGCCGCCGTGGAGAGCAGCACCGCAATCCAGGGCGTTCCGCTGCGCGTGGTGCGGGATGCCGCCGCAGGCGCATCTTTACGACGCGACAGCGAATAGAGCATGCGTGAAGAGGTATAGAGCGCCGAGTTAAGACAGCTGCACACCGCGATCAGCACCACGATATCGACGATAAGTTTGGCGTGGGGAATATTCATCGCCTGCAGCACGGTCTGATAGGAGCCATGCTCAACCAGCGACGGTGAATTCCACGGCACCAGGGCGACCACGAAGAATATCGACAGCAGATAGAACAGCGCGATGCGCCAGATAACTGAATTGGTGGCCTGGGTGATTTGCTTGCCTGGGTTCTTCGATTCGGCGGCCGCGATAGTGATAATTTCGGTGCCCATAAACGAAAACATGGTGGTCAGGATCGCCGCCATTACCTTGCCGAAGCCGTTGGGCATAAACCCCTGCGTATCATAAAGATGCTGCAGCCCGCTGGCACCGCTGTTGGGCAGATAGCCAAATACGGCCAGGCCGGCGGCGCATAAGAACGCAATAATCGCCGCGACCTTGAGCAGCGCGAACCAGAACTCAAACTCGCCGTAGTTCTTGACGCTCAGCAGATTGGTCAGGGTTAAAATCAGCGTAATGGCGAGCGTAAACTGCCAGATGGCGATCTGCGGGAACCAGGCGTGCAGGATGGTGCCGGCCGCGTTAGCCTCAAGGGGAATAACCAGCACCCAAAACCACCAGTAGAGCCAGCCGATGGTGAATCCAGCCCAGCGGCCGAGCGCCTTATCGGCATAGGTAGAGAACGAGCCGGAATCGGGCAGCGCAACCGCCATCTCGGCCAGCATACGCATAATCAACACCACCAGCGCACCGGCGGCGGCGTAGGCGATAAGCACCGCCGGGCCCGCCTCGGCAATGGCGTGTCCCGATCCCACAAACAGGCCAGCGCCAATCACGCCGGCAATGGACAGCATGCGCACATGGCGCGGCTTTAAATTTTGTGCCAGTGCATCTTCATTCGCACTCTGCATTCTCGTCATCAAAACGTCTCCAGAACGGTTCCCGGGGTTGGGTGTCAGGAACGAGCAGGGGGAAAGGCTCGCGGCAGCGAACCGAAAAGTATCGGGCGGTTATGACGCACGTTGCGCCATCAGGGGGCCACTGTCGGCCGCCTTTGCCCGCAACGCTGTCTCAGCGCGGCGGTGACTGGGCGTCGCCGGGGAGGCGGTATGGATAAATTTTGTTAACGGGTGTGCGCCAGGCCATGCGCACAACGTCCCGGTGCGACAGGGCAAAGCGACTGCTTTCCCCGGCTGTATCAGACTCTGTTGATCGCTCATCTTATTACCCTCGCTGATACGTTTTGTTTACAATTCTCGACAAACGCTTTTATTAATGCGTGCGAAGAGGTAAGTTGCCAGAGCCAATTTCAGAGAGTGGGATGGAGCCAATTGCAGCTGTTATATGCCGATCACTTATTAGAGCGACTGCAGGTTTTGCAGAGCGGCTCGCTGCAGCAGAGGCTGCTGGCCTGCATACAGGCCGCTATTATTGAAGGGGTTTTCCCGCGCGGTGGACGCCTGCCGCCGACGCGCGACATGGCGCGCGAGCTGGGCGTATCGCGAAACACCGTACTGCATGTTTATGAAAGTTTGATGGCACAGGGCTACGTCACGGCCCGCACCGGCAGCGGCACCTGGATTGCGGATACGCTGCCGGAGATCTGCCTGCAAAGCCAGGCCATCGAACTGCTTCAGCCCACCGCCGCGCCGCTGCCGGCCACTCTGTCAAAGCGGGGCGCAACGCTGTTAGGGCATGCCACCGCATCACCCTACCAGTGGGGAGCTTTTGTTCCCGGCGCGCCCGACGTCACTGAATTTCCGCATAAACTCTTTAGCCAGATCCAGGCGCGGCTCAATCGCGAGCCCGATATTCACCGGCTGATTTACAGCAGCGGCGGCGGCTGTCCCGATCTGCGTCATGCGCTGGTGGAGTATCTGCGCGTCGCGCGTTCGGTGAAAGCCGATGCCGATCAAATCCTGATTACCGAAGGGATACACCAGGCGGTCGATCTGGTCTCCTGCGTGCTGGGGGATCCAGGCGATCTGGTCTGGATGGAGGAGCCAGGCTACTGGGGCACGCGTAACCTGCTGCGTAAAAACGGCCTGAAAATCCGCGCCATCCCCGTCGATGACGAGGGGATTGTGCCCGCCTCAGGCCCGCCGCCGCGAATGATCTTTGTGACGCCGTCACATCAATACCCGCTGGGCGCACACCTGAGTCTGGCGCGGCGTAGAGCGCTGCTGGCGCTGGCGCGGCGTCACGGCAGCTGGATTATCGAGGATGACTACGACAGCGAGTTTCGCTTTTCCGGTACCCCCTGGCCGTCGCTACAGGGGCTGGAAGAGGATGCGCCGGTGATCTATATGGGCACCTTCAGCAAAACGCTCTACCCGGCGCTGCGCATTGGCTACATGGTCGTGCCGAAGATGCTGGCTGAGCCGATGCGCACCGCGGCGACCGAGCTTTACCGCGGCGGCCATCTGCTGATCCAGCGGGCGCTGGGCGAGTTTATCCGCCAGGGACACTATATGGATCACATCCGCCGTATGCGGTTGCTCTACGGCCAGCGGCGTCAGTTTTTATGCAAACTGATTGAGCGCTACCTGGGCCCGGCGTTTTTACCGCCGGTCAACCATGAGGCAGGGCTGCATCTGGTGCTGCGGCTGCCAGACGGCTGTGACGATGTTGCCATCACCGCCGAAGCGCTCAGGCGCGGCGTAAAGGTGCGGCCGCTCTCGCAGTACTATATGCATCCCCAGCGCACGCGCGGTTTGCTGCTTGGCTACGCCTGCGTCAATGAGCGGCAGTGTCAGGATGCGTTTGGCGTTTTAAAAGGCTGTCTGATCGCTGCGGGCGTCGAGATCAATGCCCAGTAGCTTATCCCGCGGTCAGATAAATCGTCTCTGGCGTCAGCCAGACGATCGCGCTGTCAGCAAAACCGGCTTCCGCGCTTATCAGTCAGCTTAGGCCCTGGGCTGGATCGCCAGCCCGCAGGCCGAATGCTCACGCGCTATGGCGCGATCCTGCCGCGCACGATAACCTTGCCTGGCTTGCTGTCGGGGTCCTGCACGCGGCGGATCGCCAGATTCAGCGCCTGCCAGGCGATCTCTTGGAGATCGTGGGTGACGCAGGGGAAATGGAAACCGTAAATCTCGGCGTGGGTGAGATGGTCAATACTGAAAAGGCTGACCTCTTCCATCAGGCGGAGCTTGTGCTCAATGCAGGCTTTGATAATGCCCAGCGAGATCTGGTTATTACAGCCGACAAAGTAGTCCGGGGCAGCATGGCTGCTCAGCCAGCGGCTGGTTTCCCGCCAGGCGGCGTCCATAAAGAAATCGGCGTGCAAAATCTCCAGCGACGCCACCTTGCCCTGCAGCGCCGCCTGCAAACCGGTCACTCTTTCACGCGCAACGTTGGAATTCTCCGGCCCCGAAACCACGACGACGCGGCTGGCCTGCTGCTCTAACAGCCAGCGCCCCGTCTGCAAACCGCAGTCCAGGTTGTCGATATAGACGCCGCTGCAGTGCGACGCCTGCAGCTCACGATCCACCAGCACAACGGGAATATTGAGAATTTCCAGTCGCTTCATATAGGCGGGATGATAGTTAACGTCGTTGGAAATCACGGAGAGGATAATGGCATCGACGTTGTAGCCGATCAGCTTGTCGATAATGCGGTCTTCCGCTTCCTGCGATTCACAGGAGTCAAACACCAGCGTGTCGTAACCCAGCTTTTGCGCTTCCAGCGTCATCAGCCGCGTCAGCCCGCCAAAGAACGGGTTAGCCATATCAGGATTGACGATGCCGATGGTTTTACTGGCTTTCGCCCGCAGGTTGCGCGCGGCGGTATTGACGACGTAGCCAAGCTGCTCTGCCGTCTCGCGGATGCGTTGCAGCGTTTCCGGATGCACTTTCTCTGGCTGAGAAAATGCCCGGGAAGCGGTAATTTTACTGACGTTCGCCTGCGCGGCGACGCTTGCCAGCGTCGCCTTTCGTCCCCGACCTGCTGCCAATTGCGGCTCCTTAATTAAACCATATCATTTTGTATCATTTACAAATCATGACAGATCCTGGGGTGCGAAGCTAATGCTGATTGTTATGCCAGCCGGTTGACGCGTGGATCGGTAAAAATATCGAGTTCATCGCGGCTCTCTGAAGAGAACTCAGAGACCACCGCGCCGTTATCCCCCGCCTGAAACCAGTGGCGCGTATTGGGCGCAATGGTGTACTGCTCGCCAGGGCGCAGCAAAACGTAGGCTGTGCAGGTGTACCACTCTTCGCTTCCCTCTGGCACGCGACAAACCGGCGCGCCGCCGGCGTCATTCTGCGTCAGGCTGCTGTCGTCCACGAAGAGATAAACCTCGCCCGCGCGGCAGCGAAAGGTCTCCTGCTTGCCGGGCGTCCCTTCGAACGGCGGGTGCAGATGCTCAGGGCAGGTCTGTCTGGGAAACAGCACCATCTCTTTGGCGCAGTAACGCGGCGAGTTGACGTAGGTCAGCAGCTGCAGGCCGGAAGCCGGGTAATCCGGCAGCCCAAACGTGGCGATCTCAATGCGCTGCTGCTCATCCTGCGTCAGCGTAATACTGGCCTGGCGCAGTGCATCCAGGGTTTGCTGTACATATTTACGGGTTTCGATCATCGCTTCCTCAACTCATCATGATGGTATCGATAACATTTATTGCAGGCCAGCCGCAGATAATCTGTGATCGCTGTCAATGTTACTCATTGATATGGGGTTTATTGATTTGCCTTAATGGCGATTTTTTAACAATCATCACAGTTTTACCGCTTTATTTACGACAGTATCGCCGCAGATAAATGATATCGATACCATTAGAATGATCTTACTGGGGGCATAAAATGAAAGCATTGGTTCTGGCTGAAGCAGGCAAAATCGCCATTGAAGATCGCGAATTTGACGAAACGCTCGGTGATAACGACGTCGAAATCAAAATCCACTCTGTTGGCATCTGCGGCAGCGACGTCCACTACTATCAGCACGGCCGCATTGGTCCTTTTGTGGTTGAGGCGCCGATGGTGCTGGGTCATGAAGCGTCTGGCGTAGTGCTGGCTACCGGCAAAAATGTCACGCACGTAAAGCCCGGCGATCGCGTCTGCATGGAGCCGGGCATTCCCGATCTCAACTCTGCCCAGTCGCGCGCCGGCATCTATAACCTGGATCCCGCCGTGCGTTTTTGGGCGACGCCGCCGGTACACGGCTGCCTGCGTGAAACCGTTATTCATCCCGGCGCGTTTACCTTCAAACTGCCCGATAACGTCAGCTTCGCGGAAGGCGCGATGGTAGAGCCGCTGGCGATAGGTATGCACGCCGCGACAAAAGCGGGCATCAAGCCAGGCGATATCGCGCTGGTGATCGGCGCTGGCCCGATTGGCGTCGTGACGGCGCTGGCGGCGCTCGCAGGCGGCTGCTCAGACGTTATCATTTGCGACCTGTTCGATGAGAAGCTGGCGGTTGCCGCCAACTACGAGGGGCTGCACGCGGTAAATATTAAAAGCGGTGATTTGGCCGCCAGAGTCGCCGCGCTGACCAGCGGCAACGGCGCTGACGTGGTGTTCGAATGCAGCGGCGCCAAACCGGCCATCGCCACGCTGGCGCAGCATGCCGCACCGGGCGCGACCGCCGTGCTGGTCGGCATGCCGATCGACGCGGCGCCGCTGGATATCGTGGCCGCGCAGGCGAAAGAGATTACCTTCAAGACCATTTTCCGCTACGCCAATATGTATCCGCGCACCCTGCGTCTGCTGAGCAGCGGCAAGCTGCGCGTTCAGCCGCTGATCAGTCAGACCTACAAATTCAGCGAAAGCGTCGCCGCTTTTGAGCGCGCTGCCGCCGGAAACCCCTCTGATATCAAAATCATGCTGGAAATGGAGTAGCCCATGTCGCTCTATGCGGGCATTGATTGCGGAACCCAGGGCACCAAGGTGGTGATCGTTGACAGCGAGCAGGGCGCAATTCTCGGCGAGGGCAGCGCTGCGCACCGCCTGATCAGCGACTCTAACGGCCGGCGCGAGCAGCAGGCGGCGTGGTGGATCGAGGCGCTGATCGAGGCTTTCCATCAGGCGGTTTCCCGAGCGGGCGTCGATGCGCGCCGGATCGAGGCGCTGGGGGTATCCGGTCAGCAGCACGGCTTTGTGCCGCTGGATGAGCAGGGCGAGGTGCTGCACAGCGTTAAGCTATGGTGCGACACCGAAACCGCTGAGGAAAACGCCGCGCTGCTGGCGCAGCTGGGCGGCGTAAGCGGATCGCTGGCCCAGTTAGGCTTAACGGTCGCCACCGGCTATACCGCCTCGAAAATCATCTGGTTTAAACAGCAGCATCCTGAGCTCTGGTCGCGGCTGCGCACGGTGCTGCTGCCGCACGACTACCTCAACTTCTGGCTCACCGGGGAACGGGTTGCGGAGTATGGCGACGCTTCGGGCACCGGATTGCTGAACGTGCGCACCCGCGAATGGGACCGCCACACGGTGGCGCTTATCGACGACAGCGGACGGCTGTGGGAGGCGCTGCCGCCGCTGAAAAGCGCCGAAAGCTGTATCGGCACGCTGCGTTCAGAAGCGGCGGAAAAGCTGGGCCTCTCGCGCGCCACGCGCGTCGCCACCGGCGGCGGCGACAATATGATGGCCGCGATCGGCTCCGGCAATATCGCGGCTGGCACCGTGACCATGAGTCTCGGCACCTCCGGCACGCTGTTCGCCTGGTCCGATGCGCCAGTCGTTGCCGATTCAGAGGCGATTGCCAGCTTCTGTTCCAGCACCAACGGCTGGCTGCCGCTGATTTGCACCATGAATGTCACCTCGGCGACCTCCTCGGTGCAGGCGCTGCTGGAAGAGGATATAGAGGGGTTCAACCGGCTACTGGAGCAGGCCGCGCCAGGGGCAGGCGGATTAGAGATGCTGCCGTTCTTCAACGGCGAGCGCGTGCCGCCGCTGCCCCATGCGCGTGCCAGCCTGCATAACCTCGACAGCGATAACTTTACCCGCGCCAACCTCTGCCGGGCGGTGGTGGAGAGCGCTACCTACGGTCTGCGCTACGGCCTGGATCTGTTTCGACGTCAGGGCATCGCGGCGCAGGAAATCCGTCTTACCGGCGGCGGATCGCGCAGCCCGCGCTGGCGACAGATTGTGGCGGACGTAATGGGCTGCCCGGTGGTCTGCCTCAAGGTGCAGGAGACGGCGGCGCTGGGCGGTGCGATTCAGGCGATGTGGGCAACCGCGCTGGCCGATGGGCCGCATCAGCAGGCCGACAGCGTGCTGAACGATCTCTGTCGGCGTTTTGTCTCGCCTGATGAGTCTACCCGCGCCGAGCCTGACGCCGAACGCCAGCTGCAGTACGACGCGCTTTACCAACGCTACCTGCAACGCCTGCAACAGGCTTACCCGGAGGTCTCACTGTGACACGCGATCCGCAAACGCAGCAGCCGGCTTATCTGCTGGAAGTGACCGGCGTAAAAAAAGCTTTTGGTCCGGTTGTGGCGCTGAAAAACGCTGAGTTCGCCCTGCGGCGTGGTTCGATCCACGCGCTGTGCGGCGGCAACGGCGCGGGAAAATCGACCTTCCTGAGCATCCTGATGGGTTTTATTCAGCCCGACGGCGGCAGCATTTTCATTAACGGCGAGCGCTGCGAGTTTCATCATCCTAAAGAGGCGCTGGCCGCCGGCGTCGCCATTGTGCAGCAGGAACTGAGCGCCATTCCCGATCTCACCGTGGCGGAGAATATCTGGCTGGGGCGCGAGCCGCGCCGTTTCGGATTCGTCGATTTCGCCACCCTAAACCAGCGCACCCGCGATCTGCTGCAGGAGCTGGACTTCCATATCTCCGCCACGGAGAAAATGCGCAATCTGAGCGTGGCCGAGCAGCAGCTGGTGGAGATCGCCAAGGCGCTCTCCCATGCGAACGCCGACATCATCATTATGGACGAGCCCACTTCCGCGATTGGGGAAGAGGATGCGCAGAAGATTTTTCAGACCATCACCCGGCTGGCGCAAAAAGGGAAAGGGATCATTTATGTCTCGCACCGGCTGTCGGAAATTTTCCAGATCGCCGATAGCTACACCATCTTTCGCGACGGCGCCTATATCCATGAGGGATTTATCGCCGATATCACCCGCGAGCAGCTGATTGAACACATTATCGGCGGCGAGTATGACAGCGAGTTCGCCAAGTTCAACCAGCCGGGCGAGGAGGTGATGATGGAGGTGAAAAACCTGCGCTGGCGCAACAAGATCAACGATATCAGCCTGCATTTGAAGCGCGGCGAAATCCTCGGGATCTATGGCCTGGTGGGATCGGGACGCAGCGAGTTCCTCGACCTGGTCTTCGGCATCCATCACGCCGACAGCGGCACTATTCAGCTGGGCGACGTAACCCTGGGGCGCCACTCGCCCAAAGAGGCGATCAAATGCGGTATCGCCTACGTCACCGAAGACCGTAAGCAGACGGGGCTGGTGCTCTGTCGCTCGGTCAGCGAGAACATCAATATCTCCTCTTTTGCCGCCATCAGCCGGTCGGGCTTTATCAATGAAAAGCAGGAGCGGGCGCGCGCCAGCGAGATGATTAAGCGCTTTAACGTTAAAACCCCGGATGGCGATCAGATTGTTGGCAACCTGAGCGGCGGCAATCAGCAGAAAGTGGTGCTGGGACGCTGGGCGCTGCTCGATCCCGACGTGCTGCTGCTGGATGAGCCTACGCGCGGCATCGACGTGGGTGCCAAAAAAGAGATCTACCGCTTTATGTCGGAATTTGCCATGAAAAACAAGGGGATAATTATGGTCTCCTCCGAGTTGTCGGAGATTATCGGCATGAGCGATCGCATTCTGGTTTTCCGCGACGGGCAGCTGGCCGGTGAATTAACCGCGGCGCAGGCCACCCAGGCCGAGCTGATGAAGCTGGCGGTATAACAGAGAGAGAACAAGATGAACGGTACGCATTCTATGACACCCGGGGTTTCGTTTTTCACGCGCAACAAGCGCCGTATGCACAAGTACGGCATCATTATCGCCTTCTTCGTGCTCTGCCTGATTGTTGCCGCCATTGGCGAGGTGCAGGTGGCGAAAGGCGCCTGGACCAGCAACTACTTTCTCAGCAATGAAAATATGCTGATCGTTCTGCGCCAGGTCTCTATCAACGGCATTCTCGCCATCGGTATGACGTTTGTCATCATCACCGCCGGGGTCGATCTGTCGGTGGGGTCGGTACTGGCGCTAAGCGGCATCGTCGCCGCGCGCTTCGCCACCAGCAACAGCGGACTGGCAATTGGCGATACCGCCCATGCGGTTATGATGCCGCTAATTATCGCGCTGGGCATCGGCATCGTCTGCGGCCTGATTAACGGTACGGTTCTGGCGCGCTATCGTCTGCAACCCTTTATCGTCACCATGGGCATGCTGTCAGCGGCGCGCGGGCTGGCGATGCTCACCACCGACGGCAACCCGGTCTCGCAGCTGAACCGCGATTTCCGCTGGCTGGGAAATGGCTATATGGCGGGCATTCCGGTACCGGTGATTATCTTTATGGTGCTGTTTGGCCTCGCCTGGCTGCTGCTTAATAAAACCATCTTCGGCCGCTATATCTATGCGGTAGGCGGCAACCCCAAAAGCGCCCGGACCTCCGGCATTAACGTGGTGCGCATCAAGGTGCTGGTTTATACCCTGTGCGCCGCTCTGGCGGGCGTTGCCGGGCTGATCCTCACCGCCCGTACCGGATCCGCCCAGACCAGCGCCGGCGCGGGATATGAACTGGACGCCATCGCCGCCGTAGTCATTGGCGGCACCAGCATGGCCGGCGGCGTCGGCACGCTGCTTGGCACCTTTTTCGGCGTACTCATAATCGGCGTGATGAATAACGGCCTCGACCTGCTGGGCGTGCAGTCCTATTACCAGCAGATCATTAAAGGCGCCTTGATTGTAGTGGCTGTATTGCTCGACCCGTCGCGTAAACAACAGCGCGATTAACCCTGCATATATAAAAAAACCGACCAGGAGATAAGAATGAAAATGACCAAAATTGCATTGCTCGCCTCGGCAATGATGATGGGCCACATGGCGGTGGCGCAGGCCGCGCCGGTGAAAATCGCGGTGCTGATGTACGGCAACAAAGCGGAGTTTGTGCAGCTGATGGAACGCTACGGTAAAGAGCATCCGGCAGTAAAAAGCGGCGATGCGGTGTTGACCTTCTATGACGGACGCTACGACGCCTCGGTGCAAAATGATCAGGCGGCTACCGCCATTCAGACGCGCGCTGACGCGATTATCGTCAATCCCATGGACTTTGAAGCCAATATCGACATCGTTACCAACGCCAACGAGGCGAAAATTCCGGTTGTTGTTACTAACGCCCGGCTAAATACCGAAGAGATGACCTCGGAAGTGGTCTCCAACGATGAGCTGGGCGGTTACCTGGAAGCCAAAGCGGTGCTGGACAAGCTGCAGTGCAAAACGAAGAAGGTCAACGTGGTGATTATCGAAGGGCCGAAAGGGGGCAGCGGCGAAATCCAGCGCGGCAAAGGCAACGATAAAGCCATTGCCGAATGCGGCTCGGGCCAGGTGACCGTACTGGAACGTAAAACCGCCAACTGGTCGCGCGCCGAAGCGCAACCGCTGATGGAAAACTGGCTGCAGAAACATCGCGGTAAAATCAACGGCGTTATCGGCCAGAATGACGAAATGGCGCTGGGCGCCATCGAGGCGATCAAGGGCGCTGGCCTGAACGTGAAAGATTTCGCTATCGCCGGCGTCGACGGCGTATCGGATGCCATCCATGCGGTTCAGGCGGGCGAAATGGTCTCGATTCTGCAGGATGCGAAAGGCCAGATGCAGGGCGCTATCGACGTCGCCATGCGCGCGGCGAAGGGCGAGAGCTATCAGCCCCAGTCCGACATCTGGAAACAGTACGCGAAAGAGCTGAACTGGAACGGCGGCACCAGCAAACACTATTACATTCCCTGGACGGTGGTAACGCCGGAGAATGCGCAGCAGCTGCTGGATGCGCGTAAATAACAGGCGCTGCATCTGCGCCTGCACGATTAACCCGCTGGACGCAGTGTCGTAGCGTCCGCCCACAAGCCGCGCCTCTCACCGCATCACGCAGAGAGCAAGGCCCGCCTGAACGACAATATATGTGCGCGCGCCGCGTCGGCGGCGCGCCGCCTGTCTCCTGACGCCAGCGCCGCGATAATTTCGTTCTGCTCGGCAATCATCTTATCGATACCCTTGCCGGCATCACTGCCGGCTGCTGCGCGCCCGTAACTATTACCCCTCTTTAAAGAGACCGGCAGTACGCTATGGGTATCGCTCTGTGTCAGCCTGGCGCTCGGCATTAGGGTCGCCGTCAGCCGCAGGCTACGATCCTGCAAAAAAACTGTAATTTTTTTGCAAGTTAAATCAATTCCCGATCAGCCACTTAAAGGCAAACAGGCCGCCACGCGGCCTGTTTGCTGGGTTCGCCGCTAAAGCCGCCTTACGCCATGCCGATAAATCATACAGTTTCCATGAGGTATGTAGCGGCTATGTTAACAATAAACCATAACAAATTTGCCGCGCTGACGAGTAATTCGATGAATAGCAGCTCGTCAGTGCTGGAGCAGGTTATCGAACGGCTCTCATCAGGCTCACGTATCAACAGCGCCAAAGATGATGCGGCGGGGCAGGCGATTGCCAACCGAATGACGGCCAACGTTAAGGCGGACAGCGTGGTCTCGCGCGGCCTGAACGATGCGATTAGCCTGGCACAAACCGCTGAAAGCAGCCTGGGTACCGTCAGCGAGCGGCTTATTCGCGCCAAAAGCCTGGCGGTTCAGGCGGCCAACGGCACGCTCTCTGACGCTGACCGTGCCAGCGTCAATAACGAATATCAGCAGATTCTGGCCAGCATCACCGACATTTCCGAGCAGACGGAGATCTTTGGCCAGTATCCGCTGGCAACGGATGACCCGGAGCTGCCGCCTGCGCTGCTGGGCAACGTACAGCCGATTAAAAACCGGTTTCCCGTCGCCAATCAGAGCTACAGCTTTACGTCCGGGGTGGTGCCGCTGGCCTATATTCCGGCGGGCGCCACCAACATTACTATCAGCATCGACTCGCTGGCCCAGGATGACGATCTGCAGCTCTTCACGCGCGACGGTAAGCATCTGGTGGGCACGCCGATCAACGGCAGCGATCCCGATTTCACCTGGACCAGCAAAGGCATTACCGATGACGCTACCGCAACGGCGTCACTGCTGACCAGCGCCAACGGCTTCGCCAGCGGCGCCGCCTATGACGATTCCCAGCTGCTGCAGGGCGGGGCGACCTGGGCGCTGGGCGGCAGCGCCTCAATGAGCTACAACGGTATGACCATCCGCTACAGCGGCGATGGCGATCGTTATGAGGACACCGCAACCGGCGACTACAACAACGGCACCATCAAGAGCAACCCGCTGGAGCGCATCAGCCTGGATAAGGTCACCGAAGATCTGATCGTGGTGGTGGTAGGCAACGGCTCCTTTAACAGCCAGCTCACCTGGGGAGAGCTGCCAGAGCCGGTTTCCGTACCCGCGGTGCCGCCCCTGAAGAGTCAACATTTTGACGTGGTGACCAGCGCCGATTTTGGTCAGCAGATGCAGACCGATACCCTGAAGCCGACGCCCGCTGACCTGAAAACGCTGGGGCTGAAGAATACCACGCTGTTAACCAGCAGCGATATTTCCGTTACCACCAAAGCGCTGGATGCGGCACTGGAGAAAGTCAGCGCCTACCGTTCCTACTACGGCGCGAAAATTAACCGTTACGAATCGAACCGAACGGTGCTGGCGCAGCAGAGCGTCGATACGCAGTCGGCGCGCAGTCGCATTCAGGATGCAGACTATGCGCAGGAGGCGAGCCGCCTGGCACAGGCGCAGATCCTGCAACAGGGTCAAAATGCGGTGATGAAAATCGCCAACCAGACGCCCGACATGGTGCTGGCGCTGCTGCGCAGCTAAGTTTCTGCTGCTGTTTAGCTGGCATCACGCTGGTTAACGCCCCTCTTTTTTCTCTTCCAGATAACCAGGGATGGTTTCTCCCTCTTCCTCTCTCTCCAGCAAAGATAAAGCGCCTTTAGCAGGTCAATTTATATTATTGTACGAAGCGCTTATGGGGATATGGTTCAAGGTGCAGACAAGAGGGCAAGCCATGCTATTCGTTATTCGTTTTACCGATCGTTCAGCTCAGTTAAGCGTCAGAGAACGCTATTTCGACGCGCATATTGCGTGGCTGCAGCGTAAAAGAGATGTCATAAAGATCGCCGGATCGCTACGTGAAAAGCACAGCGATCATCCCGTGGGCGCTTTGTGGGTGGTTGAAGCCGCAACAGAAGATGATGCCTTCAGCATTTTTGCAGACGATCCTTTCTGGGTTCACGGATTAAGGGCTTCCGTGGAGATCCACTCCTGGAGCCTGGCATTTAGTGACATGCTGGCAGAAGCCTCTTCCCCATCGCCTGCCGCATGAGTGATCTCTCCTGTTGCGCAGGCAATGGCAGCGCCCCGGTTACTTATCGCGGCCAGCCGTCCAGGGATTAAATGCCGGCTCGGCGCTGGCTTTAGCAGCAGGTTTATTTAGCGAGTCGAGATAAAGGGCTTCAACTTCGGCGCGCGCCCAGGGCGTACGACGCAAAAATTTCAAACTCGACTTAACGCTGGGATCGTTCTTGAAACAGTTGATATTGATCCGCTTGCTCAGTTCCGG
This sequence comes from Pantoea agglomerans, assembly GCF_020149765.1. Lineage (NCBI taxonomy): Bacteria > Pseudomonadati > Pseudomonadota > Gammaproteobacteria > Enterobacterales > Erwiniaceae > Pantoea > Pantoea agglomerans. Next base: position 380,503 of record NZ_CP083808.1, on the reverse strand, counting down.
CCAGCCAAAGCGCGCCACTAACGCATTTACCTGCATTTCAAGGGTGACGCCGTGCAGCGGGTCTTTCGCGCGATGATCGGTCATAAAAAGTCCTCTTTATATGGACCGGGAAGGGTACAAGAAAGCCGAAGCAGCAGCAATCAATCACTATTCAGCGTACACTCTTCGCTGTGAATTTACTCAGGACGATACGCTATGAACGATAAAAAGATGATCTCCATCGACCAGTTCACCCCGGATGAACGGCTGGCTGTAGACGGCGTTTTAAAAGGGTTAATCGAAAAGTATCGCCAGCGCACCGGCAAAGAGCCCGACGTCAAAAAAGAGAAAGAGTTTACCGCCGAAGCCCGGCAGCAGATTATGAGCGTAAAGCTGGCGAAAGAAAAAGCCCTGGCCGCGAAAGCCAAAAAGAGCCCGACGCGCAGAAAGAAACCGGAAGCGATGAAAGAGAGCGAGGTCAGCGATTTCAGCTGGAAAGCCTCGGTAATTAAAGGCCGTCGCTGACGCTAATTAAAGGGTATTCGGCTGGGATCGGCCAGCCGAAATAATGACGCTCAGGCGCAACGTTTCACAATACGGCTGCGGTCGGCAAGCACTTCCGGCCCCATGCTGAAGGTTTTATAAAAACGCACCTCCGATCCGGCGCCGCGTTTATAAACATCCGCAAACATCGAGTTCTCCCAGGTATATACCGTGACTCTCTGGTTTTCATGCTCCAGGTGAGTGCTGTTATCTTTTTGCACTACCTCGGTGGATGACCAGCCACGATAAATGCATTCACTTAACTCACTGGCGCTTCGGCCGCTAGCCTGATGAAAGTCAGCGGATTTCATTCTCGCTTCCTGCGGCGTGGCCTGACAGCCGCTCAGAAGAACCAGGGCGATCAACAGCGGTAACCTGAAATTACGCATCGGAATACTCCCCGTCAGATCTAAATAACGCCAGAGACGGACTGCTTAGCCTGCGGGTTAATTTCGCCGCCCGCCGCATAAAATGAGTATATGAGATGGCGGATTATTTACCAGATGCGGAGATTATTATTCAGGAGAGGGTTTCTTTTTAATTTAACCTGTAACTATGGTGGATTTAAAAAATGCCGCTGTGCTGCTGCGCACACTTTTGCGTCACGCCGGAACGCGCCCGTCATACGCTTTTTTCTTCGCCTTCGGAGGATAATAAGCGGGGCGGGCAGGATAAAAAATCCAAAGATGCCGGGCGTGCTTATTACTTTTTTTAAAGAGGGTGGGCTTTACGATTAAAGGTAAAAAACAGGTGCCGCTCTGGTTGTGACGCAGCTTCTGATCCACAATTTGCGGCAGTTTACTAAGGGATAATCAGATGGCGCATCATCACACAATCATAACGCTGGCCAGACGGGCGCTGATCGGCCTCGCTGTTCTGCTGCTGGTATTCTTTATTGGCCGTATTTATCAGTCGGAGCAGGGCGCGGCGCTGCACAGCTGGCACCGCTGGGTTGCCGATGAGCTGTCGGCTGATGAGACAGATCGCGCCAGCTTCGCTGACTATCAGCAACGGGAGGCGCGCATCTTTCAGCAGATGAAAGCGGAGCTGAACGATACGCTGAGCGATAAGGATAAAAACGCGCTGAACCGTTTTAATCCCGGCAGTGCGGTCTACCCGGCGCGCTTCCACACCGACTGGAACCGTTCATTTATCCTGATGCCCAAAGGGGAGATTCGAGGCGCGGTTGTGCTGCTGCACGGCCTGACCGACTCGCCCTACAGCATGCGCTATCTGGCGGAGGATTATCAGCAGCGCGGCTTTGTCGCGGTTGTGCCGCGTCTGCCGGGACATGGTACGGCGCCGGGATCGCTTACCGCGGTTAACTGGCAGAGCTGGATGGCGGTCACCCGGCTGGCGGTGCGTGAGGCGACCCGGCTGGCGGGCGTGCAACGGCCGCTGCATCTGGTGGGCTATTCCAACGGCGGCGCGCTGGCGATGAAATATGCGCTTGAGAGCCTGAGCGACAGCCATCTGCGCGCGCCGCAGCAGATCGTTTTGCTGTCGCCGATGATCGGCGTTACCGGCTATGCCCGCTTCGCCGGGGTCGCGGGCTGGCCCGCGCTGTTTCCCGCCTTCGCCAGAACCGCCTGGCTCAACGTCCTGCCGGAATATAACCCCTTTAAATATAATTCGTTTCCCGTCAATGCCGCGCGCCAGTCCTGGCTGCTGACGCAGGCGCTGCAGGCGCAGATTGTACAGGCGGCGCGCAGCGGGCAGATCAGCGCGCTGGCGCCTGTGCTCACCTTTCAGTCGGTGATGGACGCTACGGTCAGCACTCGCGCGGTGGTCGATGCGCTCTATCATTATCTGCCGCGCAACGGCAGCAGTCTGGTGATTTTCGATATCAATCAGGCGGCGAATATGAGCGCGCTGTTCCGCGCGCCGCTTCCCTCGGCGGTTAGCCGCCTGCTGCCTGCCGCGCCGCGCGCCTACGCGGCAACCGTGATCACCAACCGCTCGCCCGTCACTTATCAGACCGAGGCGCGTACCATTAAGGCGGGCGAGGTGGAGGAGCGGGTCGAGCCGCTGGATCTGGCGTGGCCACGGGATATGTTCTCGCTGTCGCATATTGCCGTGCCCTTTCCCCTGAGTGACGACCTCTATGGCGAACAGCCTGGCGAGAAGAACCGCTACGGCATTTCGCTGGGTACGCTCTCGCTGCGCGGCGAAACCAGCAGCCTGACGGTCGGCCCGGAGACGTTTATGCGCGCCACTTCCAGTCCCTTTTTTAGCGATATGATGGCGCGTGTTAACGCGCGGATCTCCTGCAGCGGCGAGGCGGATTACCTTGCCTGTATCGGCCGGTAATCGTGAGCGGGAGAGGCTGGAAAAAAAGCCCGCGCAGGGCGGGCAACAGAGAGCGTGTCTTTAGATTCTTGATTTCGTAGGCAACACGTTGCTGTGTGTTACCCGCTAATCATAACGCAGCGGCAGCGATTTTATGTGTGAGGCGGCCGATATCTCTGACAGGTAAAAGCGGACGTCAGACAGGTGATCCTGTTGCGTCTGGCGCAGGGTTTCGGCTTTGAAGGTGAAAGAAGATTTTATCGGCGAGCTCGGCCTTCGCAGCGATACCTGGGTTTCACGGGCAGAAAAGGGAAATTGCGAGAAGCGCACAGCCTGTGCGTTATAACAGGTGAGCATCCCTGCTCGACAGGCATCCGTTAAATCGCTTCGCGCAGCTCGGGCCAGGCGACAGCGGCGCCGGTATCGCTGAACAGGCGTCCCTGGAAGTTGATCACCCCGGCCGCTTCCAGCCACATCCACTCTTCCGGACGTTCAATGCCGGCGGCGATAACGGTGATTTCCAGCGCGGAGCAGCACTTAATAATCGCCTGCACCACCGCCTGCTTCGGGCCGCTGCGGTGTACGTCGCGAATAATGCCCGCGTCGATGCGAATACGATCGGGCTGGATGCGGGTCAGCATAGATAATCCTGCCGAACCGTCGCCAAAGTTGTCGATCGACAGGCTGATGCCCACCTCTTTAAGCTGTCTTACCGCCGTGGAGAAGGCATCCAGCTGAGAAATCACCTCGGTTTCGCTAACGCCGATAATGACCTGCTCCGGCACCAGTCCGGCATTGCGTATCGCCTCTACAATAATGCGCACCGCTTCGGGGATCGCCACCAGCGTCATCGGCAGCAGGCTGACGTAGAGCGACATGCCTTCCGGGCAGGCTCTGCCTGCCTGGGCGAAGGCCTGTCTGGCGGCGTTCAGGCTGGCCTGATATTTCGGCAAACCTTCCAGCGCGACGTCCCCATCCAGCGTGGCGATAGCCTCAATCGCCGTTACCTGACGCCCCAGCGGATCGATAACGGGCTTGAAGGTGACGCCGTGATGGGTGGGCCAGCTGTCGGAAGCGCCGGTCTGGTCGGCAATAAAGTCCCAGTAATCAGCCGGCGGCACTTCAAAATAGTTCTCTTTTTCACGCGACTCGACAAAGGTGCGCAGGAACTGCAAACCACGGTCGTCGTAGGTCAGACGATAGCGCGACGTGCCCTTATCCAGCACCGCCTGCAGAACGGTGGTGCGATCGTGCAGGCGCAGGTCGAACAGCTCCATACCCGCATTACCGAACCGGCGAGAAGGCGAGTAGTCGCGCATCAGCTCCACTACGTTGTGGTGGCGTTTGTCGGCGCATATCCGGCTGTAAATCTCCAGTACGCCCGCCTCTGGCCCTTCCAGAATCTGGAAAAAGTGGGTGCCGTTAAACAGCAGAATGCCTGTCACGTTATGGGACGCATTCAGCTGGCTGGCTTTATCCACCATGCCGGGAAGGGATTTTACAGGAACCTCGTCGGCGAGATGGCTGCGATAAATTATTGTTGTAAGCATGAATGCTCCGTTTATCGTGATTGTCGCGGCCACATTAACAGTTACAGGCAGGCTTACGCCAATAAAGAGTGAGGAATTTGTGCGTTTACAGGATTTATCCGTAGCGGCTATCCGAAAGAGGCTAAATGTATAGGGTAATCAAGCCCTTTATTGATATTCAGATAAAAACAGGTGTGCGGGTTCGTTTTTTCTAAGTGATTGTATTTAAATTAATAAATAAATCTAATGTTTTATTAGTTTGTCCTTCCGCTTCGCTTAATATCAGGTGACATTTTTCCGCTTTTTTTTTACTGGGGAGCAGGCGGATCTTGTTTTCGGGCAAAGGGAGGGCTCTTTACAAAAAATAAAAAGCTGTACAGGTTTTCGGTTACTAAACTGGCAGATGAGGTTATTTTTAATTCGAAAACAAAGGAGACTACGTGTTATTTCACAACGATGAGAAAGGTCACGCCATTATCGGCGAAGCGGTTATCAGCCTGGCTCTCGGTGAGAAAGAAATAAGCGTTGAGACACTCATCGCTGAGCTGAGTCGCATGGCTGAAAATGAAACCCACGCCGCAAGGCTAACGGCTATCTCTGAGGCCAGACGCTGGCTGAAGAGCTATCAGCATCATGACAACCGGGATCGAACCGAGCTGCACTGGCTAACGGTGGCCAGCCGGGAAGATGATGGAAGACATAGCGAGGACGTCATCCGGCTCCGGCCGGAAAACGACGATGACAGATAACCTCATTATCGGGCGCGTCCAGCGCGTCCCGGCCGGAGAAGTCTGTCAGGGACGACACTTTTCTCTCCTCTTTTGTTCACCTTGCGCAAACTTGTACAACTTTATTCTCCTGCTAAAAACGGGCTAAGCCCCCGTAATAACAGGCTTAACGAGGTATTTAGCACTTTTTGCACAAAAATAGGACCTGTACAGCGCTGCAAGTCCTGTACAACTTTGCAAGAGTTGTATAACTTTACCACAGGTTTTGATGATCACAATTTAATCGCTTGTTAACGCAGAGGGTTTACCATGCGCCAGAACGTCGCAATTGCAGACACCGTTCGCCATATCAGCACCACCGCGCTGCCCTCGCAGCAGGAAATTCTGGGTCAGGTTGTGACGGAGATCCTGCGCGCAGGTCAGAGCCTGAACCGCAAGGCGCTCTGCTCGCGTCTTATTCGTCGTCTTGAACAAGCGACCGGCCCGGAACAGGAGCAGCAGCTTCATCAGCTGATTGGCATGTTGTTTAGCCGCTAAATCTGCAGCGAAATCCTTCAGGCTGGCTGGTTAGTGGCTGAGCCTGACTCACATACACTTTGACGGCGCTGCGCATGACTCTCGCGGGCCATACTATGAGAACATCACATGCAAACACATATGGATGCCCCGCGCGCCGCCTCTGCTGAAGCTGACATTCTTCATTACTTCCGTGAAGCGGGTGAGCATCTGGAAGCGGAGTCTCGCGTACTTGACGCCGTAATTCGCGACATCGTTATCCACGGCAAAAAAGTGACCAGCAAAGCGATCATTATTTACCTGATAGCCGAGCTTGAGAGCGCTACCGACGTGGTGCATCTTGACGTGCTGCGCCACTGCCTGGAAATCGTGGTAGGACACACGCCGGACGACGAAGGCATTTAATCAGCGTTGCGTCGTCTGGCCTGTGGCCGTCGGCGCAGCCGTTTCAAACTGGCCCTGAGAGGCCATCACCGAGCAGCTCAGCGCGGCGGCAAGGGAAACGGCAATCCAGATCTTCATCGCTCTCTCCTGTTATCCTGATTTTGTCTTCCTTAAGCCTGGCATACAGGCGCGTGAGCGAAAGTCACTTTGAAAAGAAAAGGAATTTTCTGACAGCGACGCAAGAGAGCGTCGCTGGATAGTGGCGTCAGTGCAGGAATCTTTCTGCTGCCGGAAGTCCCGTCAGCGCGCCGTAGGTTCCATATTGGGTGCGTAACTGGTCATATACCTGATTGATCGCCTGACGCATGGCCGTCAGGCGCTCGCTGTCCTGTTCCATCTTAAGCTGGCGCTGCAGCATTTCCGTTACGGTGCCCCAGGAAATATCGGCACCCGCCATCGCCAGCTGCATGACGGCCTCGCCAATAACGATACTGGTCATCTTTTCATTTGAGTTATTTTCCATATTGACTCCTTTCCCCTGAAACCTGAAAAAAGTTTAGCACAGGAATAGCGCGCTGCTGCGCCTCCCGTGCGCGCTTTATCTAGCGTCTGAGGCGGTAAATATCAGCAAAATAGAGATAGCCTTTTTTATCGTACTGGCTTTTTAAGCGAGCCTTTTCATCAGCGCTAAGCAGATTACCGGCAAGCAGCGACTGGATAAAAGCGTCGCGTACGTGTACTTCCATATACCAGTCGCCGGTATAGCAATTCTTCAGCGCGCCCCGGTCAATATCTTTTACCCGATAAGCGGGATTGATATGGAAGAAGAAAAAGAAATTACAGATGGCAAATATGACGCAGCAAACAATATATTCAATCGTGCCGAATGAAGAGGAATAGAGCAGCACGCCCATGGTAATGACAAACAGGAAGCACATCAGGCCGTACAGTCCAGGATATTGCCTGATAAAGGAGACGTCAAAATAGGGGCGATCGTTGCGATTTTCTGCGCGGTTTATTTGGTCCAGCTCTTGCTGCAACAGGCTCTCTAATTCGCTATACATGAAACTACTCTCAGCTAAAAATAACCCCAAAAGTATAGATGAATCGCGTTTGATTAGACACCGCTAATAAAGCGGTACGCCAGCCCGGCTAATTATCTCCTGAACGCTTCTGCAGCCCACAGCATCGGCAAAAAGGCTCAGGAGAGTTCCAGCGCTGCGATAACCGCCGCGATGTCGGCCCGGTGCGCCGCCGAAAGCGGCAGCAGCGGGCGAGGGAGGCAATCAGGATCGGCCAGGCCCAGCACGGCCGCCGCCGCCGCCATCACGCGAAGGCTCCCGCCGTGCTTGCGGTAGAGCGCCCACAGCGGGTTCAGGCGCGCGGAGAGCCGGGTGACACGATCGCTATCACCCTGAGCGGCGGCAGCGGTCATTGCCTTCGCCGTCTGCGGGAAAAGTCCGCCGCAGACGGAGTACCAGAGATCGCAGCCCGCATTCAGTCCCGTCGCGGCAAGCGCGTCCACGCTAACGCCAATCCTGACTCGCTGCGGCAGCAGGGCGCGCAGCTGATTAATGTGTCTGCGCGCCTGTTCCGCCTCGTCCGGTACGCCGGGAATTTTTACTGACTCCAGGTGAGGGAGGGTGGCGATACGTCGGTAAAGGTCAGGAGAAAAGGCAAAACGGGTCGTGGCGGGATTGTCATAAAGACAAATCGGCACGGAAACGTGCTGCGACACCGTTTCAAACAGGCTAAACACTTCATCTTCACTCAGCGGTTGATAACTTACCGGCGGCAAAAGCAGCGCGCTGGCCCCTGCGCGCTGCGCATCATCGGCCAGATGGAGAACCTCAGAGGTACTGACGGCACCGATACAGATCATCACTGGAATCTTTTCGGCATGCTCAACCGCCAGAGCTGCGACGCGTGCTCTTTGCTGCCGCGTCAGATAAGCGTAGCTGCCTGTCGATCCCAGCGCGCCGATCGCATCGACTTTGGCCGCCGTAAGACGCGCAAGGATGCGGGCGAATCCCTTTTCATCAATGCCTGATGTGGCTACGGGCGTCAGGGGAAAAGCGCTCAGTCCGGTAAACATCGCTGGCTCCTGTTTATTCAGTCCCTGCGCGTCAGCGCACTTTTTCATACACCGTCATGGTAAAGACAAGCGGCTCATCGCTGGCGCAGGCGTAGCTGTGTGCCATATCGGTCGTGGCGACCGCTGAGTAGCCTGCCTCTAGCCTAAAGGCTTCGTCATTTACCGTTAACAGCAGCGTCCCGGCCGTTACGTGCAGCAGCTCGGTGGTTTCTGGCGGATGTCCTGGCGAGGTAAAGATGTCGCCGGGATACAGCTCCCAGCGCCAGAGTTCAACCATATTGGGTCCGCTGGTGCCTGCCAGCAGCCTGGCGCTTCCGCCATGCTCACCCTGCCACAGCAGCGGGATCTGTTCAGGCTGAAGAACATGCACTTTGGGCTCGCTGGCGACGTCGACGATATCGGCGACAGAGACGCCCATCGCTGCCGCAAGCCGACAGAGCAGCGCAATGCTGGGGTTAGCTTTACAGGCTTCAATCTCCACCAGCATCCCTTTACTGACGCCTGCCCGACGCGACAGCTCATCCAGCGATAATTTTTTCTGCCCGCGATAAAGCTTAATCCGTGCAGAAATAGCCTCGTTCACCGCCACTGCGTCGGCGCCCGGCCCGGTCGGTATGTTGACTTTTTTGGTCATTGGTCGATATTATGCAATAAATTAGTCATTAATAAAGTATGAGATCGCTTCGATGTTGCCGTCAATCAGTTCAGATATCCGACATATTGCGCCGGGCTTCCGTGCATTAAGCATTGAGGTAAAGGCGGCCGCTGTGCGGTCTCCGCAGTTCGGCGCCCTGGCGCTACGCGAAGCGTGCGCAGCGGTGCTTGCCGGCGAACCAGAGTGGGCTGATGCTCATCTCAACGCCTGGAGCGAGGTTTTTCGGGCGTTCGGCGCGAAACCTAAACGCACGCCATGCTCAGCAGAGGCGTTACGTAAACGCGTCATTCGCGACGGCGGTATGGCCTTGCTCGATCCGATCGTCGATCTCTATAACGCGGTCAGCCTGCGCTACGCCATTCCGGTCGGCGGAGAGAACCTCGCCGCCTATGTCGGCACGCCAGAGCTGGCGATCGCTGACGGCACGGAAAGTTTTGATACCTTCAAAGAAGGGCAGCCCGCCGTTGAAACGCCAGAGGCAGGCGAGGTGATCTGGCGTGACGAGCAGGGGGTGACCTGTCGCCGCTGGAACTGGCGCCAGGGAGTACGCACCCGCCTGAGCGTAACGGATCGGAACATGTGGTTCGTTCTGGAAAGCCTGCCGCAAATGCCGCTTGAGGCGCTCTACGCGGCTGGGCAGATGCTGACTGAGGGCGTGGATACCATCATGCCCGGCGCAGAGTGCGAGCTAACGCTGTTGGGGCCGTTATAAACGCCGGGCTGCGCACTCAGGCGCGAGAGGCAAAAATAAAGTGGGTGTCGGTTTCGCTAATTAAATAGAGATTTTTCGCCTCGCCGCTGGGCGAAACAAAAACCACCTCCTGACCGATGCTGAGCGAAGAAAACGCCTCAACAGGCTGGTTTTCTTTCTGGATCTCCAGCAGCATGCGCGACTCAAATGCGCGTTCGGCAACGGTATCGAGATGATAGTTGCAGCTAAAAGAAAGTTCAGGCTTATCGAGTATATAGAACTGTCCGGACGGCATAAGCGTGACCTCATTAAGGAGCGAGCGGCGCGGCAGAAAGCGCCGCTGATGACTTTAGTGTAGTTATAAAAGAGAGGAGTCGCGCCCAGAAGCTGAAGAGAGCCGCTCAGGTCTATTTGTTAGCAGGCTAATAGTCTCCCTGGCAAGAAAGGTTAATGGGCGCGGCGGATTTTATGAGACTATTCTTACGCCCCTTCAAGAGCTAAGCCATTGCGAGTGCCGGAGATAAGCGCCGGGTGGGGCACGCGTATTCTTACAGGTCGCCTTCAGGCGGCCTTTTTTTGCGCGGCAGTGCGGAGAAAGAGAACCGCCATTCCGTGGCGAACAACAATCCTCAAGGTACCTTACTCAGAATTACCTGGCGGACGTCGGCTTTTCTGACCGCCTTTCCGACCTGCTTCCCTGGCTCTGTCAGGATTATTCCTGAAATTGCCTCCGCTGGCTTTGCCTCCTGCGCTGCCTGCTTCTTTGGCACGATCCGGATCGTTGGCAAAATTACCGGCGCCACCTCTGTACTTCTGTTGTGTCATAGGTAGAACTCCTATCACTGTTCCATTAGATAAAAGGACTAGCTAGTCACCCTTTAAGCGTAGCCCGGCGTAACCCTTAAGCAAGCGAATGCCGCAGCAAAAGATGCTGATTTTTCTGTAGGTTAATAAGGATTGTTGAGTATGCCGCCGCGCGCGGCGGCATAAAAAAGCGGGGTAAGTTTGCGGGAAAACGCGAGCCTTTTCAGGCGAAAGGCGAACGATTTTCCTCTGCCGCCTGCGCGCGATCGCGCGAAAGACGCCAGAAATCAGAGCCGGAAGGGTGCTGATAGATGCGCAGCGAAAAAAGCGTCGCCACCGCAAAGATATACTCGAAAATCGCCGACTGTGAGTTTTCATAGTCGGCCCACAGCGTCGAGGAGGTAAAGCAGTAGACCTCAATCGGCAGACCGTCCGGCGAGGGCTTCAGTGCGCGCACCACGATATACATATCCTTGCGGATATCGTCGCGCTGCGCCAGCCAGGCGGTCAGGTAGTGGCGAAACACCGTAAGATTGGTTAAGCCGTTTTCAATAAACCAGCGATCGCCCACGGCGCTAATGTCGCGACCGTCAAGCAGCACGGAAAGCGGTTCGCTGACGCCGCGCAGCTGCGTCATTGACTGCAGCATCTCCTGATTCACAAAGGTCACGGAGTCGAGATCGAGATAGAAACTGCGCATAATGCGCCGCGCGCCCGAGGAAAACATCGCCTGCCAGTTGGTATAGGTTTCCGTCAGGAAATTTTTGGTGGGAATGCGGGAGATGGTGTTATCCCAGTTGCGGATGGTAATGGTATGCAGAGCGATATCCGTTACCTCGCCGCTGAGATTTTTATCTGGCATCTCAATCCAGTCGCCAAGCTGCAGCACATCGTTTGACGAAACCTGAATATTGGCCACCAGCGACAGCAGGGTATGCTGAAAGACCAGCATTAAAACCGCCGCGGCCGCGCCCAGGCTGGAGATAATAATCACCGGCGACTTATTCGACATAATTGCCAGGATCATAATCGCCGACAAAATATGCACCAGGATTTTGCCGATCTGGATATAGCCTTTAATCGAATGATTTTTACGCTTCGACTTTTTCGAGTAGGAGTTATTAACAATCTCCAGCACTTCGTTAAAAAAGAGCGACAAATAGACGAAGAAGAGAATGCCGCACAGCGTCCTGATGGCGATTTGCAGATGCTCAGGCAGCTCCGGCATAAACTGCAGCAGATAATAGACGGTAATAACCGGAATAAAGTTGGAGAGCTTCTCCGAGATCCTGACATCCTTATCCAGCGGGACATCGCTTTTATGGGCGCTGAAAAAGACCTTCCGCACCACTTTGACCACGAAGAATTTGCAGACAAGGTGCGCAATCATGCCGGCGAAGATAAGCAAAATAATATTGAAGGTGGCGGAAAGCGCGACGTTCCCCTCAATAAAGCCCATTAAATCATTAAAATAGTGCATTTTTACCACGTACTGAAAAGGGTAGAGCGAGAGTTAAGCATAAAACAGAGACGGATGATAAGCGACGAATGCGCCACAGGGCGTGGCGGCAAAAGGACAACGCCCAGACAGCGCCGGGCGAGGGATGCTGTGCCGACGGGTTAAGAGCGATCGCAAGCCGACCCTCTTATCCCGCCGCGCGGCGCGTCAGAGCAGAGAATCGGGATTGGCTTTAGCCGCTTTCTTCTCCTCTTCGACAGCCTGCACCGGATCGGCCGCGCTCAGCCAGCGATCGAATTTCTGGTAGGTCTCGATAAAGGATTTAAAGTAGACGGTAATGCCGGTGACATTCTCTTTTCGCTCCATATAAGCCACCGCCAGTTTAAACGCATCCTGATTTTCAAATTTCACGGGCTTTACTCTCCTGAATTACGGGTTTATTCAGCGTAGCCTGGCGTCGAAACCCGCGCCTGTGCATCTGTCTGCTTTTTCCCGCAAGGCGCGGCGGATAGTGACGACGCATGACCCGCAGCGCCTGCATCATAACCCCAGGCGCTTCGCTTTACATCAGGTTAAATCAGCAATCTTTCGCCCGCCGGGTTGAAAGCGAAAGTTGCGCAGAGGCATCGCGCAACGGCGGCGGGCAGGCCGATCAGAAGCTGTAGGTCACCCCGGCGTACCAGGCGCGGCCCGGCTCGTTGTAGGTGGACGCCCCATCGTTCTCGCGATAGATGCGTTTATCCAGCAGATTGCTGACGCCCGCGTTGGCACGCAGATTTTTTGTCAGGTCGTAGTTGAGGTTCAGGCCTACCACCGAGTAGGCCCCGATTTCGCGCTGCGACAGATTGTTCACTTCCAGACGCGATTCGGAAAACTCGCGCGGCTTCTGGCGGCCATACATCGTCCAGTTGATATCGCCAGAAAGGTCGCTTGTTATCTGCCACTCCAGCTGCGAGTTGATGGTGTACTCTGGAATAATCGACAGCGGATTACCGGTCTCTTTATCTTCCGACTTCAGCATATAGGTGGCGTTGCTGCGCCATTCCAGCCTATCGGCGATCAGCGGCACCGTCAGATTGCCTTCCAGTCCTTCCACCACCGCCTTGCCGCCATTTTCCCAGCGCAGAATGTTATAGCCGTTAGAGGCGATACCCACGCGCTCGCGCCCAGAGACAATCTTGTTTTTGTAGTCGTTGCGGAACCAGGTGATGCCCGCCACATAACCCTCATGGGCGTACTCAATGCCCAGCTCTTTATTGACGCTCACTTCCGGCTCAAGGTCGTCGCTGCCCAGCAGATAACAGCTGCCTGAGGTAATATCCTTCGGACAACCGTTGCCGCGCGTAGAGAGCAGATAGCCTTCGGTAGACTGATAGAGATTCGGCGCTTTAAAGGCGCGGGCGATACCCGCCTTCAGCGTAAAATCATCTCCCAGCCCCTGCGACAGGTTCAGGCTCGGGCTCCAGTTAGCGCCAAAGCTGTTGTGATAGTCGAAGCGGATGCCGGGAATAATTTCGGTCGAGTCGGTCGCGGCGATATTATCCTCAAAATAGAGCGAGCTGAGGGTCGCGCTGTTCTTGCTGCTGCGATCCGCCGCGTTGCCGCTGACGCCGCCGATATTGACGCCCGCCTGGTTGGCGGCCTGCATCGAGGCGGGATCGTTCAGCTTGTCATGGTTCCACTCCGCGCCCAGCGTCACCGTCTGCTCGCGCAGCCAGTCGAGCGGGAAGTTAATCTCCGCGTTGCCGCGGTAGCTCTCCAGCTGGCTGGTAGCGAATTTATCGCTGTTGATCATTCCTTCCACGCTGCCGCCGGAGCCTTCCTGCAGGCGCGTGTTATTGGTTTTTTCGTAATTGAACGTCAGCTTCGACAGGCCCCAGTCCCAGATACCGTTGTGCGCCAGGCCATAAGACTGACGATACATACGGTTGGTTTCGCTGCCGACCAGCGATTCGACCAGGCCGTTAGCGCTGTTATTGCCGTTACTGTTTTGCGTGTCGCCGGCGTAGATATTGCCCTGGCGGCTGTAGCCGTACGAGAAATCAAGGATCTGCTCTGGGGTTATCTTCCAGGAGAGCACGCCGTTGATATCTTTATTGCGCACCCCTTCGCGTCCCGCCGCATAGGAGCCGTTCTCGGCGGTATTAATGTCCCAGGCGTCGCCGTCGGTTTTATTGATGTTGCCATAGAGGCGCATCGTCAGCGCGTCGCCCGCCAGCGGCCCGCTCAGGCTGAAGTTGGCGCGTTTGGTCGCCCCCTCTTTGCTGTCTTCTGGCTGGTTGGTAAACAGCGAAAGGGAGCCGTGCCAGTCGTTGGTTGGCCGTTTGGTAATGATATTCACCACGCCGCCCGCCGCGCCGGAACCGTAGCGCGCCGCCGCCGGGCCGCGAATCACTTCAATGCGCTCCACCATCTCAGGCGGCACCCAGTTGGTGTCGCCGCGCGTATCGCGTTCGCCGCGCCAGCTGTAGCGCACCGCGTTGCGCGAGGAAACCGGCACGCCATCTATCATAATCAGCGTGTTTTCCGGCCCCATGCCGCGAATATCGATCTGGCGGTTGTTGCCGCGACTGCCGCTGGCGCCGTTACCGGTCAGGTTTACGCCGGGCATCTTTCGAATAATGTCGGAGAGGTCGTTCACCGGCGGGCTTTTTTCAATATCTTTGGCGGTAATGGTGGAGACGCCGGGCTGCTGCTTGAGTATCTGCTCGGCGGTGACAAGCATCGTTTCGTCATCGGCCAGCTTTTCTGTCTCTTCCGCCGCGCCGACGCCGGTGGCGCTCAGCATACCGACCATCAGCAGGGCGCAGGGGCGCTTTCTGAAATCTACCGTTACATTCACTTAAACATTCTCCCTGTTGCGTTAATGAGTGTAAGCAAATGCGTATGATAGTGATAATGATTCTCATTGTATAGATTGCGTCAGCATATTTACATTTCTACACAGTAGGTTAGGAAACGGACGACGCGCCGCGCTAATGCCTGATCCGGCAATGCTTAGCGTTTTTTTGCATTTGTTAACTCTGCCTCCTCTCACTGAGAATAAAGCCGTCCAGCCGTATGGATATTCATTCCCGGAGAGAGACAACATCTGTTTAAGCTTGCGAAGCGTTACCCCGGCTGCGCATTTTCCCGCAAGGGATTTTATTTGATCAGGAGAAAGGTCCCAGTGAAACTCATGCAAAGCGTTACCCTTATCGTTCTCGCGCTGGCCGCCCAGGGCGCGATGGCTGCCGACACCTCGGTGCCGACCGACAGTTCGCTGCATGTGCAAGCCGATCCCGCGCTGAAAAGCCTGGTGCCTGCCGCTATCCTGAAGCGCGGCTATATTGTCGCCGGAACAAACCCCAATACGCCGCCCACCACCTTTTATAAAGAGGACAACAAAACCCTGGCGGGGCGCGAAATCGACGTGATGAACGCCGTCGGCGAGCGGCTGGGCGTCGCGGTGCAGTGGCGCGACACCGGCGGCTTCGACAATATTATTCCCGGCCTGAAAACCGGGCGCTACGATGTGGCGCTCTCCAACATCAACGCCACCCAGGCGCGCCTGAAGCAGGTCGATTTTGTCGGCTACTACAACGCCAGCCGCCTCGGCATTATCTCCCTGAAAAGCGCCACTCTCGCGCCGTTCACCACTTTCGACGCCGTGTGCGGCAAAGAGGTCGGCGCGGGCGCGGGCACCACCCAGATCACCCGGCTGGAAGAGGCGAGCAAAGCCTGTGAAAGCGCCGGCAAGCCGCCGATTAAAATCGCTGTTTTCCCCGATCGACCGGCGGGCGTGCAGGCGGTGGTCAGCGGCCGCGTGCCGATGTTCTTCGGGCCGTATGAGGGACTGAGCTGGCAGGTAAACCTGATCAAGCCGCTGACCATGAGCGGTGAGATCAGCGTCAATGACGCACCGGTCTCTGTGGCCTTCCCTAAAGATTCGCCGCTGGAGCCTGCGGTGCAGGCCGCGCTCAATTCGCTGATCAAAGATGGCAGCTACCAGAAGATCCTCGATCGCTGGGGCATCGGCTTCGGCGCGGTAAAAGAGGCGAAACGTAATCAGGAGATCTTTCAGTGAATCCGGCACCCGACCGAGCTGACGAGCTGCGCATCGTCGGCAAACGCTACTACGGCCGCTGGCTGAGCGCGCTGCTGGTGCTGCTGTGCGTGGCGGCGATGGCCCACTCGATGATTAATAACCCGCGCTTTGAGTGGGGCGTTATTGCCGATAACTTTACCGAGGCGTCAATCCTGCAGGGCGTCGTGATGACCCTGCAGCTGACCGCGATCTCGGTGGTGCTGGGGTTCGCTTTTGGCACGGTGCTGGCGCTGATGCGCCTCTCCTCGAATCCGGTGCTGGTCGCGGTAAGCTGGGCCTATACCTGGTTCTTTCGCGGCGTGCCGATGCTGGTGCAGCTGTTTCTCTGGTACAACATCGCCGCGCTCTATCCCACGCTTTCCCTGTCGTTGCCGGGTACAGGCGAGCTGTGGAGCGCCCAGTCCAATGCGCTGATCAGCCCGTTTAGCGCCGCCGTTATCGCGCTGGTGATGCACCAGTCTGCCTACGCGGCGGAGATCGTGCGCGCCGGTATTCAGAGCGTCGGTAACGGGCAGCTTGAGGCGGCGCGGGCGCTCGGCTATCGTCCGGCGCAGATTTTCCGCTTTACCATTCTGCCGCAGGCGATGCGCGCCATTCTGCCGCCGGCGGGCAATGAGGTAATCGGCCAGCTAAAAACCACGGCGGTGGTGTCGGTTATCTCGCTGCAGGATGTGCTTTTCTCCGCGCAGATTATCTATCAGCGCACCTATGAGGTGATCCCGCTGCTGCTGGTGGCGACGCTCTGGTATCTGCTGATGACCTCGGTGCTGTCGGTCGGGCAGTTCTATATTGAACGCTACTTTTCGCGCGGTGTGTCGCGCGGTCAGTCGCGCACCCTGTGGCGCAGCCTGTTAAATGGCGTGACGTCGACCCGCAGCGAAAGGAGTATCAGTAATGGCTGAGGCAATTGCCCTGCGTAACGTGACCAAACGCTTTTCCGGCGTCACCGTGCTCGATGAGGTTGACCTGGATATTCCGGCCGGCTCGGTAACGGTGATCCTTGGGCCGTCCGGCTCGGGTAAGTCGACCTTGCTGCGCTGCATTAACCATCTGGAGAAGCTGGACGGCGGCACTATCCGCATCGGCGGCGAGCTGGTCGGGTACCGGCAGAAAGGGCAGGCGCTGCACGAGCTGAACAGCGGCGAGGTGGCGCGCCAGCGCCGCGATATCGGCATGGTGTTTCAGCAGTTCAATCTCTTTCCTCACCGCACGGTGCTGCAAAACATCGCCGACGCACCGATTCGCGTAAAAAAAGCGCCGCGTCAGCAGGCGCTGGCAAAGGCGCGCGCGCTGCTGCAGCAGGTTGGGCTGGCGGGGCGCGAAGAGGAGTGGCCGCAAAATTTGTCAGGCGGGCAGCAGCAGCGCGTCGCCATCGCCCGCGCACTGGCGATGGATCCCGGCGTGCTGCTGTTTGACGAGCCGACCTCGGCGCTCGATCCCGAGCTGGTGGGCGAAGTGCTGCAGGTGATTAAGCAGCTGGCGCACTCCGGCATCACCATGGTGATCGTCACCCATGAGATCGGCTTCGCGCGTGAAATCGCCGATACGCTGGTGTTTATGGAAAGTGGCAGGATCGTCGCTGCCGGGCCGACGCAGCAGGTGCTGGAGGATCCCAGCAACGGGCGCGTGCGCAACTTTATCGCAACGGTGCTCTGAGCACCCTTTCTCCGCAGGACCACCATGACCGAGAGTATGCACAGCGCCCACTGGGGCGCCTTTCGCGCGCGCCGCGACGGTGACAGACTGGCGATTACCCCATTTAGCGGCGATCCCGATCCCAGCCCGCTGCTGGGCAATCTCCACAACGCGCTCGCGCATTCGGCGCGGGTGTCGCGCCCGATGGTGCGGCGCGGCTGGCTGGAGAACGGGCCGGGTGCCGACCCGCGTCGCGGTCAGGACAGCTACGTGGCGGTGAGCTGGGAAGAGGCTTACGCGCTGGTGGCGCAGGAACTGCGGCGCGTCGGGGAGCGTTACGGACCGGCCGGTATTTTCGGCGGCTCCTACGGCTGGTCAAGTGCCGGACGCTTTCACCATGCGCAAAGCCAGGTACACCGCTTTCTGAATACCGTGCTGGGCGGCTATGTGCGCTCGGTCAACAGCTACAGCTCCGGCGCGGCCTCGGTGCTGCTGCCGCATATTGTCGGCGATATGAATGAGATCGCGCGGCGCGGCGTCAGCTGGGAGACAATTGCTGAGCACAGCGAGGTGGTGCTGGCGTTCGGCGGGCTGGCGCTAAAAAATTCGCAGGTGGCGAGCGGCGGCCTGAGCGAGCATACCGAGCGCGGCTTTATGCAGCGCGCCGCCCGACGCGGCACGCGCTTTATCTCCGTCAGCCCGCTGAAGAGCGATCTGCCCGACGAAGCGGACGGCGAGTGGCTGTCGATAATTCCCGGCACGGATGCGGCCCTGATGCTCGCGCTGCTGCATGAGCTGACCACCCAGGGTCTGACCGACGACGACTTTCTGGCGCGCTACACCCACGGCTGGCCGGCGCTCAGCGCTTATCTGCTGGGCGAGGAGGATGGCGTCGCGCGCGACGCCGACTGGGCCGCCGAACGCTGCGGCGTCCCTGCGGCGCAGATCCGCACACTGGCGCGCGACCTGCACGGCAGGCGCGTGCTGATCACCGTGGCGCACGCCCTGCAGCGCGCCCAGCATGGCGAGCAGCCGGTCTGGCTGGGGCTGGCGCTGGCGTCCGCGCTGGGGCAGCCCGGCCTGCCCGGCGGCGGCTTTACCTACGCGCTCGGCGCGCTGGGGCACTACGGCAAACATCATAATCTGGCGAGCTTTCCGGCGCTGCCGCAGGGCAAAAACGGCATCGACCGCTTTATTCCGGTGGCGCGCATCGCCGATATGCTGCTGCATCCCGGCGAAAAATTTCACTATAACGGCCGCCATCTGAGCTATCCCACTATCCGGCTGGCCTACTGGGCGGGCGGCAATCCGTTCCACCATCATCAGGATCTGGCGCGGCTGCGTCAGGCCTTTTGCCGCCTTGATACGCTGATCGTGCATGAGAGCGCCTGGACCGCTACCGCGCGCCACGCGGATATCGTGCTGCCTGCCACCATGACGCTGGAGCGCGAAGATATCGGCGGCGCGCCGACCGACCGCCATCTCATCGCTATGCAGCCGGTGGCGGCCCCGTACGGTGAGGCGCGTGACGACTATCAGATTTTCAGCGAGCTGGCGCGTCGGCTGGGAAGAGAGGCGGCGTTTACCGAAGGCCGCGACGCGCGCGGCTGGCTTGAACATCTCTATGCGCAGCTTCAGGAAAAGCTGGCGGCGCATCAGGTGAGGCTGCCCGATTTTGCCGCCTTCTGGCGGGAAGGCGTCGTGGCGCTGCCGCAGCTGCAGGACGGCGGCCGCATGATCAATGCGTTTCGCGCCGATCCCTCGGCCCATCCGCTGCCGACCCCTACCGGGAAGATTCAGATCGCTTCCGACACCATCGCCGGTTTCGGCTATGAGGATTGTCCCGGCCATCCGGTATGGCGCGCGCCGCGCGAGCAGCCCTGCGCAACGTATCCTTTCTGGCTGATCGCTAACCAGCCGGCGACGCGCCTGCACAGCCAACTCGATTTCGGCGACTACAGCCGCAGCGGCAAGCGCAACGGGCGCGAGGTTTGCAGCCTGCATCCGCTGGATGCGCAGCGGCTGGGCATTGCCGAGAACGACCTTATTGAGCTGTACAACGCGCGCGGGCATGTGCTGGCCAGCGCCGCGCTGACCGAGACGATCAGGCCCGGCGTGGTGCGCCTGCCCACCGGCGCCTGGTACGATCCGGTCGATCCCGCCGCCGCGCGTCCGCTCTGCCGTCACGGCAACCCCAATGTGCTGACGCAGGATATCGGCACCTCGGCGCTGGCGCAGGGCTGCACCGGCCAGATCGCCGTGGTTAACGTCAGAAAATATACTGGCGACGCGCCGGCGGTTGCCGCCTTTACGCCGCCGCAAGGCTAGCCAGGGTGCGCTACAGCGCGGCGGTGAGCGCCTGCGCCAGGCGACGCAGATCCTCATTGTCCCGTAGCGCGCTGCACGCCAGCAGCGCCTGCTCGTCGGTCAGCGCCGCGCGCAGCTTGCCCGCAACATCCACCGGCGTCGCCAGCGACTGCTGACGGGTGCGCCGCTGACGCAGCGCCGTGCCATCGCGCAGCAGCAGCGTCACCTCATGGAAGCGCAGCGCAGGGTTGATGGCGTCCGGCGGCGCGCCCTCGTCGGGCTGGCGCGTCACCTTCGCCGCCAGCGCCATAATCTGCGGATTGACCTCGCCTTCGGCAAAGTCCGCCATGCGCAGGTCGCCGTAAATCAGCATCGCGGCGATGACATACTCCAGGCTGAAGCGCGCCTCAATGCCGTTTTTGGGCTGGCGCACCGAGGCGGCAATATCGCCGCCGGGCGGGAAGGCCACGCTAATACGATCGATGGCGCTCAGCAGCTCCTCCGGCGAACCGGCCCAGCGCTGGCGGATTTCGCGCGTCGCTTCTGCCGCGCTGTGCGTGCCGGCGCAGGTGGCGAAGGGCTTGAACTCCAGCCCCGGCGTAACGATGCGCCAGGGCGCGCCCCAGAAGTCGAGCAGCGCTTCAGGCTGCGCCCGCTCCGCGCTGCCCAGTGAGAGAAAGGACTCAAGCACGCCCGTTGGCTGCCCGTCGAACCCCGCCAGCGCCAGCTGCGCGGCGCGCACCGCGCGTTCGGCGGCGAAACCGGCATGCAGCGGCTTGACCGCTGAGCCAAACTGGGCGCGCAGGCCGCTCGCCTCGGTGGCGGCAATGCCGAGCAGCACCGCGGTCTGATGCACGTCCGCGCCGCTAAAGCGCGCCAGCGCGGCGGCGGCGGCCAGGGTGCCGAGCGACGCGGTGTTGTGGTAGCCGAGCGTATAGTGGCTTTGCGTTATCGCCAGGCCGAGCCGACCGGCCATCTCCACGCCGATAATAAAGGCATCCAGAAAGCGCGCCGCGTCGAAGGCGCGCTTCTCTACCGCCCACGCCAGCAGCGCAGGCAATATCACCACGCTGGGATGGCCGCGAAAGTCGGCGTGAAAGTCGTCGTAGTCGAGGGCATGCGCGGCGTAGCCAAGCAGCAGCGCGCGCGACGCCGGGCCGCCGTCGCGGTAGAGGGTTTTCAGCAGCGGCAAACCGCTGTCCGGCACCTGCCGGTTAAGCACCGGCCAGCTTACGGCGAGAAAATCCTGCACCCCTTCGCGCGCTTGCTGGCGCGCAGCGTGGTCAGGCTGGGAGCGGATAATCAGCTGGCTCAGCTGCGCGGTGAGGCTCACAGCGTCGCCGCCGGAAAAGGGGAAAAGCGCATCGACATCTCCGGAATAAAAAGCAGATGCCAAAGGGTAGCAACAAAGCCGCCGGTGGCTATATCTGAAATATTGCTAAGCTAATGCGAATTTGTGAAGAGGTGAAACCCCTTAAAGCGTTGCTTAAATTAGCGTTTGTCGTACTATGCCCTGCAGACGCCGCGCGCAAGGGCAACCTTATTAACTCTCTGTTTACCCGACGGTTTTAACGGGTAGCAGATCCACAGCAGGATAAGCCGTGTTAGCCATTAAATCGCCGCAAGCCTATCTACAGCAGGCCGGAATCCGCGCGCGGGCCGGAGAACATATTCGTCCCATCGCCACCCATCTTCGCATTCTCAGCTCGCCGCGCGCCTGGCAGGCGGTCAATCCTGAACTGACCCAGAGCCTGGAGAGTCAGGGCATTCGCTGGCAGCTGGAGCTGCTCGACGGTGAATGCAGCGACGAGGCGATAAGCCAGCTACAGGCCAGTACGGCGCAGCAGGGGGCGGAGGCGATTCTGGCCGTCGGCGGCGGACGCGTGCTGGACTGCGCGAAAGCAGCGGGCGACGGGCTGGATAATGTCGCGGTGATCAACTTTGCTACCCTGGCCGCCACCTGCGCCGCCTGGTCGCCGGTGGCCATCGTCTATAACGCGCAGGGCGGACATCTGCGCAGTCAGCCGCTGCGTAAAATGCCGGCGCTGGTGCTGGTAGACAGCGAAATTATCGCCCGCAGCGATGTGCGCTATCTGAAAGCGGGCATCGTCGACGCGCTGGCCAAGTGGTACGAGTTTCGCCCCTATCAGCGCCATAATCCCGACAGCCTGGCGCTCGATCTGAAGGTGATGGCGGCGCAGCGTGCGGTCGACGCTTTTCTGCAGTGGGGCGACGACGCTATCGAGGCGAACCGGCAACGCGAGGTGACCTTCGCGCTGGAGCGCATCATCGACGCCAGCATCGTGCTGGCTGGACTGGCCAACAGCATGCGCGATACGCTACCGACGCCCGGCTTCGCCCACGCCATCCATAACCGCCTGACCTGGCTGCCGGAGCTGCACCACTGGCTGCACGGCGAGAAGGTTGGCTACAGCCTGCTGGTTCAGTCTTTTATGGAGCAGGGAAACGGCGAGCCGGACGCGGCGCTGGTGGCGCTGCTGCGGCGCTTCGACGCGCCGCTGAAGCTGCCTGCGCTGGCGGGCGATCGCGCGGCGGCGCTGCATCGTCTCGCCGCGGAGGTTCGTTTTCCGGCGGCCAGCGCGGCGCGTCTGCCGTTTGAAATTTCGCCGACGGCGCTGGAACAGGCGCTGATCGCCACCGATCATTTTCTATAGCCGCTCAGAGACGGCTTTTATCGCAATCAGGGAAATAATATGGACAGTTCATCTGCAAAAACACGTCTGCGTCTTGGTCTTTTCGTTCAGCCGGTAGGGCATCACGTAAGCGGCTGGCGCCTGACCGAAGAGCTGGGCGCACCGACCGATATCGACTGGCTGATCCGCCTGGCGCAAAAAGCGGAAGCGGGGCGTTTTGACCTCTTTTTCGTCGGCGACGCGCTGGCGACCAGCATGTATCGTCTGCCCTCTACCATGGCGCGCCTTGAACCTCTGACCATGCTCTCGGCGGTAGCGGTCAACACCCGCCGAATCGGCCTGGCCGCCACCGCGTCCACTACCTTCAGCGATCCCTTTACTATGGCGCGCACCTTCTCCTCGCTCGACCATATCAGCCGCGGCCGCGCCGCCTGGAACGTAGTGACCTCTTTCTCCGCCGACGTGGCGAAAAACTTCAGTCGCGACGATATGCCGAACCACGCCGAACGCTATGCGCGCGCGCGCGAATTCCTGCAGGTGACCAGTAAACTGTGGGAAGGCTGGGAAGAGGGCGCTGTTCAGCCAGATCCCGCCTCGGGCCAGTACTTCGTTAACGACAAGATTAAGCCGATTAACCACGTCGGCGAGCACTTCCAGGTGCAGGGGCCGCTGAATATTACCCGCTCGCCGCAGGGGCGTCCGGTGATCATCGAGGCGGGGTCCTCTGCCGACGGTCAGCAGCTCGCCGCCGAAACGGCCGAAGTGGTCTTTACCGCCGCCGCCAGCCTGGAAGAGGCGCAGGCCTTTTATCAGTCGCAGAAGGCGCAGGTTAACGCCGCAGGCCGCAACCCGGATCACGTGGTGATTATGCCGGGCGTGATGCCGATAGTCGGCCGCACCCGCGAAGAGGCGAAGGCGCTGTGGAAAGAGCTGAATACGCTGGTGGATATCGACAACGGGCTTAAACAGCTTTCGCTGCGCTTTGGTCTCGATCTTTCAACTTATCCGCTGGACGGCCCGGTGCCGGAGGTGCCGCTGGGCGAAGGCAACCAGAGCCGCGTGAAGCTGATGACCGATATGGCGAAGCGCGAGAACCTGACGCTGCGCGAGCTGGCGGCTATCGCCGCAGGTTCGCGCGGTCATCGGGTGATCGTCGGCACGGCAGAGGATATCGCCGATGACTTCCAGCTCTGGCTGGAGCAGGGCGGTGCGGACGGCTTTAATATTATGCCGGCTATTATGCCCGACCAGCTGGATCTCTTTGTCGAGCTGGTGATCCCGGAGCTGCGTCGTCGCGGTCTGTTCCCGACGGACTACGCTTACGCCACGCTGCGTGAAAACCTCGGCTTGCCGGCGATCTGAATAAATCGCGGCCGCGAATGCGGAAAGGCTGAAAAGCGGAGATAAAAAAGGCGCTGACTATCAGCGCCTTTATTATTAGATCAGGAACTCGTCCAGCGAGCCGCCTGCATCCAGCGCTTTTTTAATCGGCGAAGGAGTGCGGCCCTGGCCGGTCCAGAATTTGGTTTCGCCGTTTTCATCGGTGAACTTATATTTTGCCGGACGCGGCGCGCGTTTCGCTTTTGGTTTGCTTTCGTTCTGCGCCAGATCGGCCAGATCGGAAATATCGATGCCGTCTTTCATCAGCATCTCTTTATACAATGCCAGCTTCTCCGCTTTTTCTTTCTGTGCGGCTTGTTCAGCATTCACTTCTTCACGACGTTCTGCGACAACGACAGAGAACTTTTCGAGCATCTCGTTTAACACGTCTAGCTCAATTTCTCGTGCCTGAACGCGCAGCGTACGAAGATTATTCAATGCTTTCAGCGCATCACTCATGGATATAACCCTTAACTAATCAAAATATGTAAAGCGCGCAGTTTACGGTAAAAAATAGATAAAGGAAATAAGCTAAAGCACAGATAATGTCATTTTGAGCATAGTAATTTGTTACCGAGTTCGGGTTAATTTTTTAGCATAAAATAACAAGAACCAATATAAACCAGTCTAAGAGTGGATCAGCGATGAATAGTTTTCGTGCGGTTGCCCTTACGGCAATAATGGCGCAAAGCCGCGCTTATTTTTAATCGTGACCTGCGCTATCTTGCTGATAGTAGACGCATTAGCGCGATCGCATCATTATATGCGGCGCGCGGCTTTACAGCTCATCTCTGCCATGACGGCAACGCGTTAAAAGAGAGCAGGTTATAAATCTTCAAAAACAGCGCACTCTTTGCGCAGCGTTATCATTAACGATAGCAATATTTACTAAATGAAAGCGCCAGCGTCTTTATAACACGCGCCAGGATAGTGACGCGCGAAACTATTGTCCGCGCTCAAATAGCTCACGTTGTTTCACTGTACTGTGATCTGGAATAAATTTTCTCCAGTGGAGCCGGGCCGGTTGTTATATTAATCCGCCGTTAATCAGCGAATTAAAAGACGCCAGCCATTTGCCCTGTCGACGCCGTTTAAATCTGCAGTCGATAGCAGGCAGGCGCAGGCGCTCGCTGAACATCGCGTTGTTTCCCCATCCTTTCGCATTTCAGGCCTGGCGGCCAGGGGCTGTACCCGCCCCGCAGTCGGATGCTGGAGGCAGGGCGACCTGACGCCCGCATTCAGCGTGGGCACCCGTGCTTTCCTGTAAATTCCAGTAGCTATGCCTGACTTTCGCCAGCGTTCTGCTTAAACCTCTTATTAATCAGGGTGTTTCGACCCCTCGCTTGTCCGTGTTGTTTTGCAGCATTTATTAACAATTGCTTGCAATGAAAATGGCAATGCGTATATTTCTCATTTGCTTTATTACAGCATCACGTCAGAACAGCGTCCTGCGGCCGGGCAGGCGGGTCGAACCGGCAACCAGCGGCAGCCATAACCAATAATGAAATAGAGGAAGAGTGATGTCTTTTGATGTTCAGCGCGTCAGGGAATACCGTGCGGCCAACAGCGCCAGCGCCATAAAACACCCGCTGCAGCGCTCGCTGCTGGCCGTGCTGATTGCCGCCAGCGTTGCGCAGAGCGCCCACGCCGCCGATGCGGCCGCCGCCAGCGAACAGACGCTTACCGTTGACGCCAGCGCCAGCAGCACCGGGCAACAGGATCCGCGCGATTACAGCGTGCCTGTTACCCGCGCCGGTACCAAAATGGCGCTGATCGCGCGCGATATCCCCCAGTCGGTCACCATCGTCAGCAAGCAGCGCATGGAGGATCAGCAGCTTCAGTCGTTGAATGACGTGCTGCACAACACGATGGGGATCACCGGTGTCAGCAGCGATATGGATCGCACCAGCTACTATGCGCGCGGTTTCGAGATTGACAACTATATGGTTGATGGCATTCCGACCACCTTTGCCTCGCGCTGGAACCTCGGCGATGCGCAGTCGGATATGGCGCTTTATGAGCGCGTGGAAGTGGTGCGCGGCGCCACCGGTCTGCTGACCGGCCCCGGCAATCCCTCAGCGGCCATCAATATGGTACGCAAACACGCCGACAGCAAAGATTTCACCGGCAGCGTCTCCGCCACCTACGGCAGCTGGGGCAAACAGCGCTACGTCGCCGATCTCTCTACGCCGCTCAACAGCGACGGCAGCGTGCGCGGCCGCCTGGTAGCGGGCTATGACGATAAGAACAGCTTTATCGAACGCTACGGCGCCACGAAGCAGTTCGTCTACGGCGTGGTGGACGCCGATCTGACTGATTCCACCACGCTTTCCGTCGGCTACGAGTTTTCTCAGGTCAATACCGACTCGACGATGTGGAGCGGCACGCCGCGCTGGTACACCGACGGCACGCAGATCCATTCCCGTCGCGGCTACAATACCGCGCCGGAGTGGGCCTACAACGATAAAGAGAACAAGAAGGTCTTCGTTAACCTGAAGCAGGACTTCGACAACGGCTGGAACATCACGCTTAACGGCACCCACAACGAGATGTTCCTGGACAGCAAGCAGCTCTATCTCGACGGCTACTTCGATAAAACCAGCGGCCTCGGCGTCTCGCAGTATGCCGACTATCCGGTGGTGGGCGGAACCGGCTACAACACCGGCAAGCGTAAGGTCGATGCGATCGATGCCTTCGCCAGCGGCCCCTACGAACTGCTGGGTCGTCAGCATGAGCTGATGGTCGGCGTTAACTACAGCCGCCAGCAGAATAAATATTACAGCGCCTGGGCCAATATTTCGGCTGACGAGCTGGGTAACTACAACAACTTCAACGGCGACTTCCCCGAAACTGACTGGGGGCCGCGCGAGCTGACGGCTGACAGCACCACGGTTCGCCAGAAATCGGTCTATCTCGCCACGCGCATTTCGCTGGCCGATCCGCTGCATCTGATCCTGGGCGCGCGCTACACCAACTGGAATCGCCAGACGCTGACCACCGGTGAGGAGCTGGAGAAAAACAACATCACGCCTTACGGCGGGCTGATTTATGACTTCGCGGATAACTGGTCCGCCTACGCCAGCTATACCTCGGTGTTCCAGCCGCAGGACTACCGCGACAGCAGCGGTGCCTTCCTGTCGCCGGTGATCGGGAAAAACTACGAAGTGGGCGTAAAGTCTGACTGGCTGAACAGCCGTCTCACTACCACCCTGTCGCTGTTCCGCACCGAGCTGGATAACGTCGGCGAAGACACCGGGCAGATTATTCCGGGATCGCAGTCGACCGCCTACGCGGCAAAAGATGGCGTCGTCAGCCGCGGCGTGGAGTTCGAGGTAAACGGGGCGCTGACCGACAACTGGCAGATGACCTTCGGCGGCACCACCTATCTGGCGCAGGATCGCGACGGCAACGCCTATAACTCGCAGCTGCCGCGCACCAGCTTCAATCTGTTCACTAGCTATCGCCTGCCGATGCTCGATCAGCTGACGCTGGGCGGCGGCGTGAAGTGGCAGACCCACACCTGGCAGGATGTCGGCGCGCCGGAAGGCAACGGCACCTGGCACGCGACGCAGGGCAGCTATGCGCTGGTGGATCTCTTCGCCCGCTATGAGGTGAATAAAAATCTGTCACTGCAGGCCAACCTGAATAACCTGTTTGATAAAGAGTACGACACCTGGGTTGGCGCCTATAACGTCTATGGTGCGCCGCGCAACTTCTCGGTATCGGCGACCTATCGTTTCTAGTGGGATGGTGTGAATAAAACATCGGCGGGTCAGCTTTGGGCTGTACCCGCCGTGTTTGCTTATAAGACGCGCCATCGCCACAGCGTTTGAGCCGAGAGGCGAATTAGTCGTGGCGTTTAATATAGCGGTTTAAATATGAGTGACACTGGGCGGAGATAAAAAGGGCCGCTTAAAGCGGCCCCCGCAAGGCGCTACGCCGCTGTCGTCTGCGCCGCGTCATAGGCCGCTGCGCGTTCGCGGATCTTCGGCAGCAGCAGACGCCCGTAATCCGCCGCATCGCGCAGCTGGTCGAAACCGCGGAACAGAAAGGTGGTGATGCCGAGCTTGTAATATTCCAGCGCCGCCTCCGCCACCGTTTCCGGCGCGCCCACCAGCGAGGTGGAGTTGCCCGCCGCGCCGGAAAGGGCAGCAATGCCGGTCCACAGACAGCTGTCATAGACCTTGCGCGCCGTCGCCAGCTGATACAGCCGCTGCGAGCCGGTATTGCTGTCGGGCTGAATCGCCTTTCCGCCGAGGGTTGCCTGCGCCTGCGCAAGCAGCCGATCGGCGCGCTGCCAGGCCTCTTCGTCGGTCGCGCCCAGCACCGGACGCAGCGACAGGCTGAAGCGGATACGATCTTCGCGACCATACCGCTTCGCCGCGGCCCGCACCTCGGCGATACGCTCTTTGACCTGCTCAAGCGGCTCGCCCCACATCATATAGACGTCGGCATGTTGCGCGGCAATCTCCACCGCCGCCTGCGACGCGCCGGAAAAATAGATCGGCACGCGCGGTTTAAGATATGGCTTCACCTCGGTAAAGTTATCCCGTACCTGGTAAAAATCCCCTTCAAAGCTGAACGGCTGTGGTGACGCCCAGACCCGCTTCATAATCTCCAGATATTCGCCGCTGCGCGCATAGCGGCTCTCCTTATCGAGAAAGTCGCCGTCGCGCTGCAGATCGCCGCTGTCGCCGCCGGTGATGACATTAATCGCCGCGCGCCCCTGGCTGAGCCGATCCAGAGTGGCGAACTGGCGCGCCGCAAAGGTCGGGGCCTGAAAACCGGGCCGATGTGCCACCAGCAGGCCGAGCTTGTCGGTGAGCGCCGCCACGTAGCTGGCGATAATCATCGAATCCGGCGCGCGGGTGTTGACCGCCAGCAGCACTTTGTCAAAACCCGCATACTCCTGCGTCTGGGCAAAGGCTTTGATAAAGGGGAGATCCACCACCTGACCGTTGCCAGCATCGGACTCGCTTGCTTCGTGCGCGCCGACCAGGCCAATAAACTCCAGCGTCATCATCTACTCCTGTCGAATAAAAGGGCCGCTTTGCCGGCGGCGGTGAAAACAGCATCGTCCTGCGGCGTATGAATCCGGCCGCACAGCACGTTGCGCAGGTGACGTTCGAGCGGGCTGGTACGCGTCAGCGCGTGATTGCCGATATGCTCGACCATTAGCTGCACGCTGCGAATGGCGTTGTCGATAGTGACCTGTTTCACTTTCGCCGCGTCGGATGTGGCGATCGCTCCCGCCGCCGCGCTGTCGAGCAGGGTACGGCTGGTAAAGAGCAGGGTTTCGATGCGTCCCGTCAGCTCCTGGAGGCGCGGCAGGCTCGCCAGCGGCTGGCCCAGGTTGGCAGGAACGCGCTGCTGCAGAAAGCGGATAAATTCATGCTGCGCCGCGCGCGCGATCGCGTCATACAGGCTGCCCAGCAGCACCGCCATCCACAGGCTCTCTTCGTCGCTGAGGCCGGGGCGCGGCGCGCTCCAGCGGCTGACGTTAACCGCATTTTCCAGCGGCACCCAGACCTCCTCCAGCACCACGCGGTGGCTGCAGGTGGCGCGCATGCCCAGGTGATCCCACTCCTCTTCAATGCGGATGCCGGGCGCGGAAGCGGGCACCAGCCAGGCACCTGCCAGCGGATCTGCGTCGTCGCTGCGGCCCCAGACCAGAAACCAGCTCAGCCCGACGCTGCCGGTAGAGTAGATTTTCTCGCCGCTGATGCGCCAGCCGTCCGCGCTGCGTCGCGCCGTGGTGGCGGGCAGGCCGCCGCGCGCCGGGGTGCCAAGCTCCGGCTCGACGCGTAGTGCGTTGATTAACGCCCCTTGCTGCACGATGCTCTGCGCCACCTGGCGGCGCACGCTGGCGGGCCAGCTGGAGTCGTCGCCTAGCCGGCGGGCGTTGAGGTACTGCATAATCAAAATCAGCGCGGTAGAGGGTTCCCCCTGCGCCACTGCTGCAATCACCGCGCGGCACTGCGCCAGGCTCGCGCCACCGCCGCCCGCCGACGCCGGCAGTGCAAAACTCAGCAGGCCGTGCTGGCGCAGCAGGGCGAAATTTGCCGTGGGAAACGCGCCTTGTCTGTCCACCTCTGCCGCGCTGCTTGCCAGCGTCTGGCTAATCACCGGCAGCAGCTCGTCGAGATATTCGCTAAGCGCCATCATCTTGCCTCAGTTATTTAGAGAATGTTTCGATTCTTTATTTTTCTCCCGGCGATGTAAAAGCATTAAAGCGGATAACCACATGCGGAATCGGCATAATTTACAGGCTGGTTGCCCCGCCTGTTTCCCATTACTCTGCCTTCGTTGCTCTGTTTATTTGTTATTTCATTTCCGGGAAAGATTATTTTATTCGGGGGTACAGCTATGCCAGTAAATAGCGTTTTATCACGTCGGCAATTTTTGCATTATTCCGCCGCTGCGCTTGCCGCCAGCGCCTTTTCGCCACCGCTCTGGGCGCATGACGCCATGCCCGGTATGGCTATGTCGCCGGATCTGCTGCAGGGCGGCGCGGGCAAATGGGCGCTGGCGCAGCCGACGCCGGTCCGTCTGGCGGTCAACCTCAACGCCATCTGCCTGGCGCCGGTGGTCGTGGCGGATCAGCATCAGTTCTTTAAAGCGCACAACCTGGAGGTTGAGTTCGTCAACTTCGGCAACTCCACCGAGCTGCTGCTGGAGTCGATAGCCACTGGCAAGGCGGAAGCGGCGGTGGGTATGGCGCTGCGCTGGCTTAAGGCGCTGGAGCAGGGCTTCGACGTTAAGCTGACGGCGGGTACGCACGGCGGCTGTATGCGGCTGCTGACGCGCGACGACGGGCCGACCTCGCTGCAGGCGCTGAAAGGCAAGACTATCGGCGTTACCGATATGGCGGGTGCGGATAAGAACTTCTTCTCGCTGCTGCTCAAGCGTCACGGCGTCGATCCCAATACCGAGGTTGACTGGCGCGTCTTTCCGCAGGATTTACTGCCGATGGTGCTGCAAAAAGGGGAGATCCAGGCGGCGAGCGGCTCGGATCCGGTGATGTGGCGTCTGACGCAGCAGCCGGGCTACCGGGAGGTCGCCACCAATCTCAGCGATGCCTATGCCAGGCTGAGCTGCTGCGTCATCGGCACACGCGGTAGCCTCATCCGCGATCGGCCTGACGTGGCGGCGGCGATGACTCATGCGATTTTGCAGGCCCACGCCTACGCCGCACAGCATCCTGAGGTTATCGCCCAGGCCTTTAACAGCAAGGCGCTGAATACCCGTCCCGAGGAGATTGCCAGCGTACTGAAAACCCATACCCACGGCCACTATTCGGTGGGCGACGCTTTTGTGAAAGAGATTGATATTTACGCACGCGATCTGAAGGCAATTAATGTGCTGCGTCCGGAAACGGATTCGCTGCTGTTTGCGAAAGGCATTACCTCTGACGTACTGGCATCATAAAAAACGGCAGCCCCAGGCTGCCGTTTTACCTCTTCGTCTCTGACCACCCGCCTTACAGCTGCTGCGACGTCTGCACCGCCGTTGCCTCTTTCAGGCTTTCTACCGGCTGATCGTGATTAAACAGCCGCGTGCTGAGATAGTTGGCACCGCCGTCGGCCAGCAGCAGAACGATACGCTTGCCCTGATTCTCCGGCCGCGCCGCCAGCTGCTGGGCGGCAAACAGCACCGCGCCTGATGAATCCCCCACCAGGATGCCCTCCGCCAGCGCGAACTGACGCGCGGCCTGATACGCCTGCCAGGTTTCCACTGCGATCGCGTCGTCATAAACCTGCGGATCAAGGTTAGGCGGAATGCGCTCCGGCGGCTGGCCGCTGAAGGCGTGAACGCCGGTGATCTCCAGCGGTTCCGGACGCTGCGGGCCTGGCTGCGAGCCGATGCCCGGCTCGACAGCGATCACCTGAATGGCGGGATCCTGCGCCTTCAGATAGCGCCCGATGCCGGAAAGCGTGCCGCCGGTGCCCACCGAGGCGACAAAAATATCCAGCTTGCCCTGGGTATCGCGCCAGATTTCCGGGCCGGTGGTTAGCTCGTGTGCGCGCGGGTTGGCCGGATTCTGAAGCTGCTGCAGAAAATGCACGCCCGGCTCGGCTTCGCTTACCTGCGCTACCAGCCAGCGCGTGGCGGCGACAAAGTCACCGTCGCTGGCCTCATAAAAGTCGGC
This sequence comes from Pantoea agglomerans, assembly GCF_020149765.1. Classification (NCBI taxonomy): domain Bacteria; kingdom Pseudomonadati; phylum Pseudomonadota; class Gammaproteobacteria; order Enterobacterales; family Erwiniaceae; genus Pantoea; species Pantoea agglomerans. The sequence continues at coordinate 348,619 of NZ_CP083808.1, read as the reverse complement.
GAAGCCCGGCACGGTGCTGAAAGGCACCACCTCGGCGCCGTAGGCCTGAATAATCTTGCTGCGCTCGATGCTGACGAAATCGTTGATATAGACGCGAAAGCGGTAGCCTTTGGCTGCGGCGATGGAGGCGACGCCGATGCCGGTATTGCCGCTGGTGGTTTCGGCGAGAGTGTCGCCTGGCTTAATGAAGCCGTCGCGCTCCGCTTGTTCAATCATCGCCAGCGCGATGCGATCCTTAACGCTGTGGTTAGGGTTAAAGAGTTCCAGCTTGCCGAGCAGTTCGGCGCGCACGCCGTGACGCTCGCTGAATCGCGACAGGCGCAGCAGCGGCGTTTGTCCAATCAGTTCGGTTACAGAGTTATAGACAGATGCAGCCACAGGCGACTCCTCTTGAGAAAGTATTACCATTTCACCGCGTTGCGCTGCCAGGCGAGCGTGCGGTCACGAACGATAAACAGCAGGGTGATCAGCGACGAGAACAGCACCGCCATCACGATAAGCGCGGCATACATATTGGCGTAAGCTGCCCAGCCCTGCGCCCACTGCAAATACCAGCCCAGCCCCGATTTGACGCCCATCATCTCCGCCGCCACCAGCACCGAAAAAGAGGCGCCCAGGCCCATAAACAGCCCCACAAACAGATGCGGCAGCGAGGCGGGAACCGCGACGCGCAGCACCAGGAACAGCGGCTTTGCGCCCAGGGTGCGGGCCACGTCGTAATAGCGGCTGTCGACGCTGGCGACGCCCGACCAGGTAAGCACCGTAACCGGGAACCAGGTCGCCAGCGCAATCAGAAACACGGCGGCGGCGAAGCTTGAGGGGAAAAAGTAGAGCGACAAGGGCAGCAGCGCGGTAGAGGGAACCGGGCCGAGAAAGCGCAAAACTGGATGTACCCAGTAGCCCAGCCCGCGCGACCAGCCGATAGCGACGCCGGTGACGAAGCCGACGACGCTGCCATAGAGAAAGCCGAACGCCAGCAGGCGCAGCGAATTCAGCACGCTGTCGAGCAGGCGCGGCCAGTCGGTGGCGTAGGCTTCAATCAGCGCGCGCGGCGGCGCGAAGAAGGGCGCGGGCAGCAGTGCCAGCTTGGCGGTGACGTATTCCCACACGCCAGTCAATAGCGCCAGCGCAATCAGCCAGCGCCCGCTGCGCTTCAGCGGCTGCCAGGCCTTTAGCGCGGGCGTGGCGCTGGCGGTGAGCACCAGCGCCGATAGCAGCGTCGCCAGCGCGATAAACAGCTCGTGCGTCTCGTTGACGAAGCGCGGTGCGGCGAAGCCCTGCGGTTTATCCGGCAGCGCCACCATCAGCGCCACCAGCGCCCACCAGGCCAGCAGCGCGCCCCACAGCGCCGGTTCAAGTCGGCGCGACTCGGCGCGGCGGCGCAACGTCAGAATATTTGTGGCCATGCGGCTCTCCCTAACTCATCTTCATATGGTGATGCTGGCCGTTATCGGGCAGCAGGTCGGGCACATAGTGAGCGGCAAACTGCTGCGCGTCGGTGTCCGGGCGGATCACGTTGATCTTTTTCAGCTCGTTAACGTAGGTCGCGACTTCGCCGCGCAGCTGCGCGCCGGTGGAGTGGTGGCTATGGGTATGCTCTTTCAGCATCGCAGCGATGGACTCGACCGGCACCGATCCAGGCACGAACGGCTGGAAGATCTTCGCCGTTTCCTCCGGGTGGTCGGCAGTCCACTGCTGTGCGTCAACGATCGCCTGGGTAATCGCCTGGGCGGTTTTCGCATCGTCGCGCACCAGCGAGCCGCGCAGTCCCAGCACGCAGCAGGTGAGGTGGGCATATTCACCGTTCAGATTGTTGTCGACCTCGACCAGATTGTGCTGCTGCTTCAGCAGCCAGCCTTGTGGATCGTCGGTGGCCAGCGCCTGTACTTCCCCTTTGCGCAGCGCTTCGCCGAACAGATCGGCGGGATACTGCAGCCAGTTCACCGCTTTATCCGGGTCGATGCCCTGTTTCGCCAGCTGAATCGCGAAGAAGTTGCGGATCGGACTTGCCTGGTCGGTTACCGCCACCGATTTGCCCACCAGGTCTTTCACACTGCGGATATTGCTGTTTTCTGGCGTCAGCAGACGCATACAGCCGCCGTGCGTGCCAACGGTCAGATCGACGTCGAAACCCTGCTCCAGCGGCTTAAGCCAGCGCAGCGCCATGCCGATGCCGCCGTCCGCCTGACCGGTGGCGATAGCCTGCAGCAGCGCATCGGTCGGGCCGCTGAAGTTCACCGGCTCGACGTTAAGGCCATACTTTTTAAAGAATCCCTGCTTCAGCGCCACGGAGATCGGCGACTGGCAAACCGCGGTTTGTCCCCAAGCCAGTTTGATAGTTTTTAACGGTCTCTCCTCCGCCAGAGCGGAGCCGGTAAACAGCGGACTTAACCCGATGCCTGCGCCCAGCGTGGCGAGGCCGCGCAGCAGCGCGCGGCGGCTTATCGACGATGAATCTATTGCCATAACGCTATTCCTTGTAGTGAATTACCGGGAAATTAACGCATGGGCTCGAGGCCGCCAAATAACAATCCCGCATGACCTCATGCGATATTTCATTATGAAGATCGGGTAAAACGATTATCGCTATCGGCATATTTCATTCGTGAGGCGCGTGCTATTTATGGAGCTATTAAGCGGACTGAGGAGAGTATTTGATGGCGATGCAAGCAGCAGGGGTAAATATCGAAATTGAGAATGTCAGCCACCACTTTACGCTGGAGGGCAGTGATTTGCCGGTGCTGGAGAATATCAGCCTGCGGGTGCGGCCAGGAGAATTTGTCGCGCTGCTCGGACCGTCCGGCTGCGGCAAATCGACGCTGCTGCGCCTGCTGGCCGGTCTGGAGCAACCCACCAGCGGGCTGCTGGCGGAAGAGGGGCGCGCCATTACCGCACCGCATCCGTCACGCGTGGTGGTGTTTCAGGATCCGACGCTCTATCCGTGGCGCACCATATACGACAACGTTGGGCTGGGGCTACAGATTCGCGGCGAGAGTAAACAGGCGGCGCAGGCCCGCATCGATGCTATGCTGCAGCGCGTCGGGCTGAAAGAGTTCGCGCGCGCCTGGCCGCATCAGCTTTCTGGCGGCATGGCGCAGCGCGCCGCGCTGGCGCGTGCGCTGGTAAATCATCCGCGCCTGCTGATCCTCGATGAGCCGCTCGGCAAGCTCGACTCGCTGACGCGCCTGCGCATGCAGCAGGAGATTGTCGATCTCTGGCAGGAGCAGAACTTTACGACGCTGATGGTAACGCACGACGTTGAAGAGGCGCTGGTTATGGCGAATCGTGTAGTGGTGTTTAGCTCGCGTCCGGCGCGGGTGCTGGATGTGATCGAGGTTGAGCAGGCCTACCCGCGCCGCCGCGACGATCCGGCGCTGGTAGCGCTGCGCAGCCGGGTGCTGGCGCTGCTGGGAGCAGAGCAGGCCGCGGCCTGAAATGCCCCGCTATTTATTCAGGCGCGATGCCATTTTCAGCGCGTTGTCGAAGATAGCGTCGGCGATCGCCGGCGGAACAGCGGCGGGCAGCCCTTGCCTGACGCGCGCCACGGCGGCGGGCAGCGCCTCGGCGAAGAAGGCGAGGATCTGCGCCATCCGTTCCGTGGAGAAGCGGACGCTTTCTGCCGTGGCGAGGAAATGGCGCGGAAAGATCTTATCGATTTCACTTTTTTTACCTTTCGACGCGGCCAGCCCCATTGCCAGCTTCAGCTCGCGGATATTGAGGCCAGCGCCGCCCAGCACCGGATAAGCGGAAAGGATGTCGTAAAAGGGGGTCAGCCGGTAGCTGCCGCCGCGCTCAATATAGAGCGAAAAGTTTTTCGCATGTCCGTCCGTCGCGCCGATCAGCCACTGGAATACCTGAAACTTCATAAAATCGTCGCGATCCTCCAGGGCATTGCTGGAGCCCATCAGCAGCGACATGATTGCCGCAATGCCCGGGCCGCCGTCGGACTCATATTTCGTCGCGCAGGCGAGGCCGAGACTCTGGCAGATATCCTCCTGCGGCAGACGCAGCAGCCGGGTGCCGTCGGCGCTCCAGCGGCGGTCGAACCGCGTGACCGCCAGCGCGCGCAGCCTGCCCGCCGTGATAATGCTGGCGTCGGGCACGCGAAAGCCCAGCTCGCGCGCCAGCGCCAGACAGACATATTCATTCTCTACGCTGTTGCGCATATCAAGGGTGGCGAAGGGCTGCTTAATTTCGCCGATCGGCAGCTTGATAATATGTGACGTCGGCGTCGGGCCGTGGGGGATCGCCCAGCCTTCCGGGGTGAGCAGCAGCGCGGTCTTCTCCTGCGCGCCCGCTACGGAGATGCGGAAGTCACGCTCTTCCGGGATCATGCCCAGCGGAATATCGCTCTGGTAGGCCGAGAGGATCTTTTCCAGCCGCGCCGTATCCAGCGATTCATAGCTGATGGTGAGATCGGGCGCGGCGGCCTCTTCTGGCAGCAGCATCACCGCGCCGACGCTGTCGCGGCCCACTTCACGCAGCAGATCGAACGGCTGCATCGACTTTGCCCGATAGCGGTTGAGGATGCGCTCTCTGACGCGGGGATTGTCCGGCAGCAGGTTGTCGAAAAAGTTGATGACGCTGACCGAGGCGATAGCGGGATATTGCAGCGGCAGCGAGAGTGACAGCGGCCTCGCCAGCGGATTGCTCAGCCAGCCCGGCGCATACTGAAAAAGATGCGCGCCATTTTTCTGACGCGTCAGGGTGCCGACGCGCTCGCCGTTCATCCAGGCGCTAAGCCGATCCATTACCAGTCAAGCTCCTTGCCGTTTTGCGCCGATCGGCCCTGAATCACCAGCTCCTGCTCCAGCGACTGCAGGATTTTAAACAGGGTGGTCAGCGTGGTCTTGTCAGGATTGTTTTCAAAATTAGAGACCGTGGCCTGCTTGATACCGACCCGGCGCGCCAGATCGCTCTGCGACCAGCCGCGCTTCTGCCGCTCAAGTCGGATTAAATGGGCCAGCTGTTTGGGGCTGTATATCATCGCCGCTCCTGAATAGAGGCGGGGAAGCAGCTATCCCCGCCTGGGGATAAGTCAGAAGTTATACCCACCAGAGGATAAAGTAAAGTTTATCCTCTCTCAGGGATAAATCAGCCGCCCCAGCGGCGCTGCAGATAGCGAACCGCCGGCTGCGTCTGTGGCTGATTAAGATAGTTTTCCCGGAACAGAATAGTGCCGTCGATACCCGGCGTGCTTTCGTTCAGGTCGAGCTGCTTCTTCAGCTCCGGCACGCCGTTCTCTACCGTCCAGTCCGGCTCGGTACGCGACGGTTCGCCGATTTTATAGAGCGCGACGCCGATATAGAGGCGCGTATGGGTCGGCTTCACCACCTGCGCCCACCAGTGGGCCAGCACGTCGTAGCGCGCCGCCTGGCGTGCAAAAGGCCAGTAGAGCTGCGGTGCGATATAGTCGAGCAGCCCCTGCTGCACCCAGCGGCGGGTGTCGGCGAAGGCTTCGTCATAGGCCGCCGCGCCGCGCGTGTCAGAGCCAGCCGCATCGTGCGACAGATTACGCCAGACGCCCGCCGGACTGACGCCAAACTCGACCTGCGGTTTGATCTGCCTGATGGTGCGCGATACCTGCTCTATCAGCAGCTGCGTATTGTGTCGCCGCCAGTCCGCTTTAGAGGCGAATCCCTGGCCCCAGGCGCGCCAGGTCTGCGCATCGTTTAGCGGCGACTCTGCCGTTTCTGCATAAAAGTAATCGTCGAACTGCACGCCGTCGACCGGGTAGCGTCTTACCACTTCCGCCACGATGCTGGTGATCCAGTCGCGCGCGTCCGGGATGCCGGGATCCAGCACCAGCCGATCGCCCGCGGTGCGGATCCAGTCGCGGTGCAGCACATAGACGCTGGCGGGGTGCAGCGACAGGGTGCGGTTTAGCTCGGCAAGGGTTGACGGGCGGGTATTCACGGCAACGCGATAGGGATTGAACCACGCGTGGACTTTCATGCCGCGCTTGTGCGCCTCATCCAGCATAAACATCAGCGGATCGTAGCCGGGATCGGCGCCAATAGTGCCGGTCAGCATATCGGACCAGGGCAGAATATCGGAGCGCCAGAGCGCAGTGCCGTCTGGCTTAACCTGAAAGAACACCGTGTTGATGCCCAGGCTTTTCAGCCTGTCGAGTTTGGCGGTCAGCGCCTGCTGCTGTAGCTGGATGCGCTGCGCGGCGCTGCTGAGGTTAACCGAGTTGACCGGCGGCCAGTCGAGGCGGGAGACGGTTGCCAGCCAGACGCCGCGCACCGGCTGCTGCGTGGCTGCCGGCGTGCTGGTTTGCGGCTGCGGCTTAGCGCTGGGAAAGGGCGTCACCAGTGACTTAGGCGGTTCAGAGGCGCAGCCAGCCAGCAGCAGCGCGGCGGCGAGCAGCAGCTTTTTGCGCGCCGCGCAGAAGGAGAAGGTGGAATGGCTAATGGTAAACTCCCTTTCATATTGCTCACTATCCGGAGAGCATCATTCTCTGGTTATCACGGCGTAAGTCAACCGCTTATCGGAATGTGTACCTTGAGGAAAAGGATGAGCCGTTGTCCAGAGAGGCGCGGGTGAGGGAACGCAGGTTTAGCGATAACGCCTGCCGAACGGCCGCGGCGGATCGCTTCTGACGATCGATACCTGGGGTGAGCGTCAGCCTGCGACGGCATACAGGCGAACATCGGCCGGCACCTTAACATCCAGGGGCCGCGCCTGTTCAGCAGGGCTGACACTCACGACGTGAACGCCTGCAACTCTTTAAATCCAGGTCACAGGAGGCGGTAAGGGTTTACATACCGGCCTGCGGCATCTGCTGGGCGGCCTTCAGATGCTGCTCTACAACCGGCGTATGCGCATCGGCCAGCGCCTTCACTGCGGGATCCTTGATCTTTTTGGCGTCACTTTGCAGCGTCGACAGCACCATCTTGTGATCTTTCGTGCCGGCGTTTTGCATATACATTTTGTCAAAGGCGGCGCCGCTCTGCTTGTCCAGTTTAGCGGCCATCGTTTTGTGTTTAGCGTCCGGTTCCGTAGGCAGCGACACCCCTTTTTGTTCGGCGACCGTCTGTACTTTGGTCAGAGCGGCGCTATGGTCATCAACCATTTTCTGAGCAAAGGCTTTGACGTCGCTGCTTTCAGCCTTGCTCAGCGCAATTTTGGCGGCGGCGACTTCATTGATATTGGCCTGCGCCATATCCTTCAGCGCTTTTTCGTCGCCGGCGCTGAGTCTGGCGCTCGACTCTCCTGCGGCACTGGTTTGTGCCGCGCTGGCTGGCGTCTGGGCATGCAGGCCGACAGCACTGAACATCGCGACAACGGCCGACAGGGCCAGCAGACCTTTCAGGGTTTTATTATTGGGCATTTCATTCTCCAGATAAGCGTAGGGGAGGCTGGCGTCAGGTTATTAAGCGCGCGCAGCTTCGTATAGAGATTACAGGTGCACTAGTCAGTATAGTGGGACAACCCTGTAAGACGGCGAAAAGGGCAAACTAAAAAGCGGTACAGGGATATTAATGAAAATAACATGCGCTGATAATGATGTCGGGAAGCAGTCAGGGAGCCACTAATGGCGCATCGAAGTGAGCTAAAGGGTATAGCGAATGCGCTCAACGGGAGTTTTGTTAGCCGGAATAATGATTTCAGAGGTTACTGGTCTATTGGCCAGTTAAAGTCTCTGGCGATCGATATGGGTCTTACTGCAATGGTTTTCCCTCTTGACCGGTCTGAGGCTGCGGCCGGGTATCATCTGCAAAGTTATATGGTACAGCACTACGCTGGCATGCTTGAAAGGCTGCTGATTAAACAGCATATCCCCGGCTATTGGGTAAGCGAGGCGATTATTATGATCGACTTTAAGGCTGACGCTAAGCATGCCGGGTTGAATGATTATTCCGCATCTGGCGAACCTTATTGTTGCACCTGCCAGATAACGGATGATAGTGGTCGCAATTACTCCTCGATTATTTATGGCCGCTGCCTGCGGCATTCTGTGAAGCATGAGCTGAAGTCGACGCGATAATTAATGGGGCAGGTGATCAGGTAAAAGTTCGCTTTTGGCTCACCGCCGCCACTCTGGCTTAACCAAAGTGGCGTTATGCCATAAGCGCAATATAGCGGAGCGGCAGGTTTATGCTTATCTCCTTTTTAACCTCTCGTTGCCAGGGGTGCTTCAGCAAGGAGAGGGTTGCGGCGGCATCAGGGCGAACCCGGCTGACGGCCCGAGAGGGGAGCCGAAGCGGAAAAGAGGGGCTTAGCTGGCTGGCGAATCAGGCGGGCATTCGCACAGCCAGCTGACCCTTTCAGATTACTTAAGAGAATAGCGGGCCGGGGCGGCAGCGGGGCCGGAGGCGCGCCGGATAAGCCGGATGCTCAGCCCCGCGCCAGCCGCGAGGCATAGCGCCATCGCCAGAAGCGCGGCGATAAAGGCGTGGGTGATAGCGGCTGCGCTGTGACCGTTGCCCAGGATGCTGTAAAAAATGCCGCCGATAATAGCAACGCTCAGCGCTGTACTGATCTGCAATGTCGAGCTGGTTACGCCGGCAATCATACCGGAAAAGGCGGGGGCAACCTGGCCGGTTACCATCCGCACCAGCGTTGGCATCGCCAGCCCCTGGCCAAGACCGGTGGCAAAAAGGAGCAGCGCGAGCGGCAGCATAACGGGAGGCGTGCCGGTGTGCGTATGTGCGATCAGCCATGCCAGGCCCGCTAATCCTGTGGTCTCGAATCCCATGCCGATAGCGCTAAGGTAATTTCCCACAAAACGCCGCAAAGCGGGCGTCAGCAGCGGCCCAATCAAAAAGCCGATGCCAAAAGGCAGAAAAAGCGTGCCCGCGCGCAGGGCGTTTAAATGCAGCGCGCCCTGCAGATAGATGGAAAACAAAAGAAAAAACGTGCCGATGGAGTAAAACAGCAAAACAATCGTCAGTCCCTGGCCCAGTCCGGGCGCGCGCAATACGGTCGGATCAAGCAGCGGCGAACCGCCATTCCGGCTGAGACGATGTTCATAACGCCAGAGCCACGAGGCCAGCAGCGGGACGGCAACCAGTAGCAGCCACGTCCACCAGGGCCATCCCGCTTCGCGGCCTTCAATCAACGGCACAATCAGCGCGCTCAGCGTCAGGGTGGCCAGCAGCATGCCGACAGGATCGAGTCGCTGTGCCGATTGCGCCCGCGTCTCTTTCAGCAGCGGCAGGCCAAAGAGAATAACCAGCAGCGCCACCGGCAGATTAACGAGAAAAATAGCCCGCCATCCCAGATGAAACAGATCCGCTGAAATCAGGATGCCGCCCAGTATCTGCCCGATAACAGAGGCGAGACCAAACACCGCGCCGTAGATACTCATCGCTAACGGCTTCTCCGCGTCGGGAAAAATGGCCTGCACCGACGCCAGCGCCTGGGGCGCCATAACGGCGGCCGTGACCCCCTGTAACATCCGCCCGGTAATCAGCACCCAGGGCGACCAGGCTAAACCGCACAGCAGCGATGCGGCGGCAAATCCGATAAGCCCCAGGAAAAACATTCTCCCGCGACCGTAAATATCCCCCAGCCGGCCACCGGTAATTAAGGTCACCGCATAGACGGCAGCATAAGAGGAGATGACCAGCTGCTCAGCCGAGGAAGAGGTGCTCAGGTCGCTCTGAATCGCGGGCAGCGCCACGTTAACAATAAAAAAATCGAGCGGCGGCAAAAAGGCGCCGACCAGCAGAATAACGAACATTGCCCAGCGACGCGGCTCGGCTTGCGTGATGCTCTGTGCCGACATAGAAGGCTCCTTATAGAGGGTAGCGTCCCCCTTAAGGGACGTCTGGTAATAGCAAAACAGGGTGTTATGCCGTCAGAAGGACGCGGGGCTTAGCGCATACCGCCGGAGGCCAGAATCACCTCACCGCTGATCCATCGCGCCTCGTCTGAGGCGAGAAAAGAGACGACTGGCGCAACGTCCTGCACCTGACCGATGCGGCCGAGCGGCGTCTGCTCTTCATTCCAGCGCTGGAAGTCGGAGTTCATTGCACCGACGCTGTGGCTGCCTTCGGTTTCTATCAGGCCGGGATTAACCGCGTTGACGCGAATCCCCCTGGGGCCAAGCTCTTTTGAAAGTACGCCGGTGATGGCGTCAATCGCGCCTTTGGCACCGCTGTAGATGGCGCTCTCGGCAATAAAGACGCGGGTGACAAACGAACTTATGTTAATGATGCTGCCGCCGCTGCTCAGGTGCGGTGCGGCGGCGGCGGTCACTAACAGCGGGCCAAGCACATTGATGTCGAACTGCCGGCGGTAGAGTGCTTCGGTGCTCTCTTCAATGCTGGCGAACTGATAAATACCGGCGTTGTTTACCACAATGTCCAGCCGCCCGAAGGTGTCGATGGCGGCGTTGACCAGCGCCTCGACCTCTGGCTGGCGGGTGACATCCGCCGCGACCGCCACAGCCTGCCCGCCGGCGGCTTCAATATCGGCGACCACCTTTTCGGCACCGCTTCGGCTTGAGGCGTAACTGACGACGACCCTGGCGCCGTCGGCCGCCAGCTGACGGGCAATGCCGGCACCGATCCCTTTGGATCCACCGGTTACAAGGGCAACTTTGTCGCTTAATTTGTTCATCTTTCAGCTTCCTGACAGGGGTGGGTGGATGATGGAAGATAGAGTGCTACTTACACAGTTGTTTGAGAACTGACACTTTTGTATATTCGATGTTCATTTTTGAACGGGGAGGCCAGGGCATGGAGTGGAGTGACGTGCAGATATTTCTTGCTGTCATGCGAAACGGCTCTTTCGGCAAGGCGGCCCAGAGCCTTGGCGTAAGCCATCCCACGGTGGGACGCCGCATAAAGGCGCTGGAGGATGAGGCGCAGCAGGCGCTCTTTCGCCGCACAAGCGAGGGGCTGGTGCTGACGGACGCGGGTGACGGGGTGATGAAGCTGGCCGAGGCGATGGAAAACTCCGCGCTGGCGATGGAAAGGCGTCTGGCAGGAAATCACGACCGCCTTGAAGGGATATTGCGAATATCCTCAGCAGAGTGGTTTGCTAACTACGTTCTGGCACCTGTACTGGGCGAGCTGACGCGCCGCCATCCGGCGATTGTGCCGGAAATCATCGCAAGTTTTCGCCTGCTCGATCTGTCGCGCCGCGATGCGGACATAGCGTTTCGCATCGTGCCTTTTACCGATCCCGATATTGTTCAGCGCCGCCTGATGAGCATGCCCTACGCCCTTTACGGCACGCCAGAAAATGCACAGGCGATACTTAGCGATCCCTCATCGGTGGGGCTGATCCTGATGAACACCGAGCAATCGCACTTCCCTGACGTCTCCTGGCTTCTTGAGCGGTTTCCGCACTCAAGACTTGCCTTTAAAAGCACCAGCCGGGCGGTTCAGGCGCAAATGTGTCGGCGCGGCATGGGCGTCGCCGTGCTGCCACAGCCCCTGGGCGATGCCACCCCTGGGCTGCAGCGCATTGCGACCCCTGATTTACCTCCCTCAAGAGATATCTGGGTCGGCTACCATCAGGACCTGCGGCATATGGATCGTCTCCGCGCCCTGCTGGATATTGCTGATGCGATGCTGGCTTAAAGAAGCGTAGCGGATTTCATCATGGCAAGCGGCAAGGCAGGCTGCACGGATAAGGTGGCCTGACAAATATTACGCTTTTAATTCCCCGTGCCGGCGGACCACCTCGTCAATAATATAACGCATAATGCCTTCCATAAAATCAGGGTCGAGATCCGCACTTTGCGCAATGGCTTTCAGCCTGTTGAGCTGCATCGCTTCCCGCGCTTTATCGCTCTCGGGCAGATTATATCTGGCCTTGAGTTTGCCAACGCTATGGGTGCAGCGAAAACGCTCCGCTAAAATATAAATAAGTGCAGCATCAAGATTATCGATAGTGTGTCGAAAGGATAAAAGCTCTGCCTGATAATCATTGGTGTACATTGTTTATCTCCTGAAACAGGCGTGAATAAGGGATACGCAACATTGCGATAGTTTTTTATTTCTTTATCTGGCCTTTTGAATAGCGTAACAAGCCGTATAGCTTATGCGTTCCCTCTCAGGAGAAGGAAAGGCGCGTTAATCTATAAGTAGCTCAACACGCTACCTTATTTTCCCGGCTGTTTTTTATGGTCAGTGAGATGGCGGAAATCAAAAAATAGAAGACGCCGAAAGCAGCATAGGGAGCAACGGTGGTGACATCTAAAGCGATATCGCTACTGGCCTGTTTAAACATAAATATGCCCGCTAGTGCCGATTGCGCACCGCTTAAAATCATCGCCCATTGTCCGCTGGCTTTTTTCCAGCGGCGCAGCGAGGCTGAGAGCTGAAGCACGCCAGAAAATATTGCCCACACCCCAAATACTTTGATTGTTGCGTTCATGCTAACTGAGAGCGCCCAGACAATTGCCAGTGCGACAATAATGCTGACAAAAAAGTTAAATTTCTGCGGTGGGTTTATTGCTAAGCCTCCTGAGCGCTGAGCGTCAATATAGTTAGCGAAGGCGTCCCAGGCGGGATAGAGAACCAGCAGAACGGCACCGATAACGGGGTGCTGTTTCCCGAATAGTATCGCCAGGGCTATCCAGAAAACAGAGACAGCCGCACGGAGATAATAGTAAGACTGAAGCCATTGGTTTTGCGCCTGTACGGATGTTAATTTATTGCTTTGCATGATGATTCTCCAGTTGAGAGGGACGATCGCAGACAAGCAGAAATGTTTGCCTGATTAATGCCTGAATCGCAGCCGGCGTATACGCAAGGGTCGCCCGCTGCGAAAGCGCGGGCGAAACCGGATAATTTCGGGGGCGATCCAGATAACAATGTTTGTAGGCGGTGTGATAGCTGCCGTCAGTAAAAGCGGCGGGCAGGCAGGCGGATTGTCAGCAATAAGCGCATAACATTCACCGTCGCCGCTTATGACAACAGGCTTCCTGATGCCTTTACTACATAACATGGCCTCAGCTTTTTCAGTATGCGCCAGCGGAGTGACTTCTCCGGCTTCACAATCAACCTCATCATTCAGGTCGCATTTCGCTGAAGCCTGGCTGAGTGCTTCAGCGTCACAGGCAGAATTCTTCGGCGGTAACAGCATCTTTCTACTGGCCAGGAGCTGCATAAGCAGGGTATCGGTATCTAATCGATGCGGTGACAGATTCGCAGCTTGCTTCAGCTGCAGGGTTTCAACAGTGTTTGCGTGACGCTGTGAGAGTTTGACCTGGTTTTGCAGCAGGCTTTGAAATCCTGCTGCAACAGCATCAGGGGATCGGTTAATGGCCCTTTCAATACTGGACAATGTTATGCAGGGCACTGAAGGCAGAGCAGGAATCCCGGTCATAAATAACCTCCTCATAATTGCAAGCGCAGATAAGCATCAGGGAATTATTCAACTCATTCAGGCTACCTTCCAGTAGGTAGGTTGAGCGCAGGTGGCAATGCCGCTGTTATTTCTCGCTATCCGGCGTTTAAAAATCGCTATACAGCTTCCCGATTGGCGAGCGCTCAGGCAGTTTTACGTAACTTATTGATTGCCGGCTGGACAATTTGCAGGAACAGATCGGGATTATCGAAAGCACGCGCGGCGATCATTGCGCCATGTACTATTGCCATAAAAGAGCTGGCCTCAGTCGCTGCGCTTTCATTAAGTATAAATACTCCGCTCTTCTCGCCTCTGGTGAATACGTCAGTCAGCCATTCGGTAAGATCGGCAAAATGTCCGTTAACTTCCTTTGCTACCTCTTGAGGCAAGAGGGGTAATTCTACCGCCAGCATCACGCAAATGCAGAAGGGCGAATTGTTTTCTTTAATACAGGTTGCCCAGTAATTCACATAGCCATTAATTTCGCCCAGCGCGTCTCCGGCGAAATGCTGACTGGTTGCGCTCATGCCAGCCCGGGCCTGCTGACGATAGTCACTCACTACCGCCTGAACTAAATCAGCTTTGTTGGGGAAATGGTGATGAATACTGGCTTTGCGGATCTGCACGCGTTCGGCTAAATCAGCGTAGCTAAAACTTTTATAACCGCCTGAGGTGAGCAGCGTTCTGGTGTGGTCAATGATTTCTGCGGCTTTCAGTGAACGTTCGGTATTCATGCATGCTCCGGCAGCAAAAAATAATGGCAAACTGATAAATGGCCCTGAACCTACGGACCGGCAGGCGGGTTGTCAAGCGCGCCTGGGGTGAGGCTCTGGGGCTGGCGTTAGCATCAGCCTGCGGTGCCTGTTAATCAATCTACTAGTAGGTAGGCTGGCTGGTCAAGCGATATTCAGCGGAACAGGGTGCGCCGTACCGCGACTACAGCCCCCCGGCATCGCCAGGCTGCCGCAGTCGCGGCGCGGCAGCCTGAAGAACAGGACGGAAAGCGTGAGCCCGGCCTTACCTTACAGATGAAACCGCAGCGCCACGTTAAAGCCCTGTTCCGCCGCGACCACAATCGCTTCCGGCTCCTCACGAAACGGAATATCCCCCAGCAGAAGCGACGCCTTTACCTTCGCCAGATCGTCGCTGCGAAAACTGAGAGCGGACATGCGCGCCGAGCCATCATAGTCGGCCGGCAGTGAGCCAAAGCGGGTCTGCGCATAGGCGGCAGAGGCGAAACGCACCTTCGCTTCGCCCGCTTTCAGCACAAAGGCACCGTCCTGGCAGGCGAGAATGCGATCCGCGCCGAACAGATGGCTGTAAACCTGGGCGGAGAGCGCCGGATCCTGCGCCACGATGACAAACTCGCTGATATCACGCACGCCGTTGGGATGGGTCTGCCAGGCGGCCTGCCACACCGCATGCGGCGTGTCGTGCTGGCAGAAGAAGCTGCGGCCGTTGGGGATCAGCGTCGGGCGAAGCCGCACGGTGCGGAAGTGCGCCTCGCTCGCTTCGCCGTCCGGCAGCGTTACCGGCCGGTGAAACGCGGCGGGCGCGTCGCCGTCCAGATCCTGACGCTGCAGATGCAGCCAGGCGCTCTCTGCATCCTGGGTTTTCCACACCAGACCGGTCAGGCCAGTAGGGGCCTGCCACAGATCTTTGCGCCGATCGCCGCGTCCCGGCTCGTAGCCCAGCAGCTCAAGGTAGTTTTCGCCAAAAACCGCCAGATGGTTGCTGGAGCCGAGCGTGTGATGGCCGCGCTCGCTGAGCTGAAAGCCGAGTCGCCGGTAGAGCGCGCTCGCCTCATCCAGCCGATCCGCCACGTTAATCACCACATGATCCAGCACCGGTACGGGAACGGGAATCGTCATCTCCTTTCTCCTCTTTTTCGTCATGCGCTGGCCAGCATATCCAGGGCGCGCGGCGCAAGCTGAGTGAAGTAATCCACTGCCGGTGCGAGCATGCCTTCATCGGGATCGAATCCCGGATGATGCAGTCCGAACGCGCTGGCGCTGCCGATGCTGACAAAGGCGCCCGGCACATGGTGCAGGTAGAACGCAAAGTCTTCGCCGCCCATCTGCGGCGTGCCACGCTCGCTACGAAAGCCGTGCGCCTGCGCCAGCTCCAGCGCAAAGTCGGCCCAGGCGGGCGTATTGACCAGCGCGGGCGGCCCGGCGATCCACTCCAGCTCCGCTTCCGCGCCGAAAGCGGCGGCGATGCTGCCGATCAGCTGGCGCATCCGCTGGGGGATCACCTCGCGAATGGCGTCGTTATGGGTGCGCACCGTGCCTTCCAGCTCGACGCTCTGCGGCAGCACGTTCCAGCTGTTGCCTGCGGTAAAGCGCGTCACGCTCAACACCACCGCCTCCAGCGAGCTGAAGACGCGGCTCGGCAGGGTCTGCAACGCGGTGACGATATGGCTGCCGATCACAATTGAATCGATGCCTTCATGCGGCCGTGCGGCGTGCGCGCCTTTACCGCGGATACGGATGATAAAGCGATCAACGTTGGCGTAGTAGGCGCCGCCGCGCGTGCGCAGCGTGCCGAGCGGCAGATCCGGCGCGTTATGCATGCCGAAAATCGCCTGCACGCCCTCCAGCGCGCCGGCATCAATCAGCTGCTGCGCGCCGTCAAAGGTCTCTTCCGCCGGCTGAAACAGAATGCGCACCCGGCCAGGTAGCTGCTGCTCCTGCTGACGCAGGCGGTGCGCCACGCCGAGCATCACCGAGGTATGCAGGTCGTGCCCGCAGGCGTGCATGACGCCAGGCTGCTGCGACTTCCAGGCATGGTCGACGGCTTCGTCAATCGGCAGGGCGTCGATATCGGCGCGCAGCGCGATTAAGGGGTCGCCGTGGCCAATCTCCGCCACCACGCCGGTTTTCAGCGGCAGCGGCAGCAGACGAACAGCGCCCTGACGCAGCCAGCCTGTGATGCGTTCGGTGGTGTGAAACTCATGATTCGACAGCTCGGGGTGCTGATGCAGCTCGCGCCGCCAGGCGATCAGTTGGTCAGATAACAACATGCTTATCCTTGTGCGTCAGAGGGCAGAAAGGGCTCGCCGAGGGTCAGCATCAGGCGGTTCGCCCAGGCAAAAAAGGCGGTTGACTGGATCAGGTCGAGCAGCGCCAGCGTGTCGAGCCCCTGGTCACGCAGCGCCTGAAGCTGGTTCAGGCTGGCCGCAGGCGGCGTGACGGAGAGCGAGGCGGCGAAAGCGATCTCGGCGGCCCAGCGCGGCGACTGACCGTGCGACAGTATCGCGCCGGGCGCGACGTTAAGCAGCTTCTGCACCGCGTCGTTATCTTTCGCCAGCTGCGACGTTTTGCGCGCGTGTACCGAGGCGCAGTAGATGCAGCCGTTGATCTTGCTCGCCACCGTGGCCGCCAGCTCGCGTTCGGCGCGCGGCAGGCCGCCGGCGGTGTAAAAAATGCCTTTGTCCGTCAGGGTGCGCTGCTCCAGCACCGGCTGATTGCGCGCCAGCAGGCGGAAATAGTCGGAATCGCTGTGGCCGAAGCGTGCCAGAAGCGCCTGCTCGTCGGCGTTGAATTCCGCCAGCGGCTTCGCCGCCAGCCAGGGTTCCCAGCCGAGTTCTGCCTGGGTGAAGGCGGTAAGCGCGGTCTGACCGCTGGCGGTCTGCCCGGCGGTATGCCAGCGGCCCGCCACCGCGGGGTGCGCCGCACCGTCTCGCTCTTCGCCCTGCAGCAGGCGCAGGCCGGCCAGCAGCCGGCTCTGAAAGCTGATAAAGCCCACCAGCTGCGCCAGCGTCACCACGCCGCGCTCGCTCCAGCCCGCGTTACGCAACGCCTCAATATGCTCAGGCGCGGCGGCGACCGGCTCAAAGGTCAGGCGCTGAGCAAAAGCGCGCGCCTGCTGATGACGTGCGGCGTCCCCCAGCGGCTGAAATGCCGGATGGGCGGCATAGTGCGCGCCCAGCTTTTCGGCACCGTGCCATTCGGCGACCTGCGCCGCCAGCGCCACCCGCTCGGCCAGTGGAAAATCGTTTTCCTGCTGGCTGAACAGCACCTCGTAGCTGCCCTGCGCGTGGCGGGTAGCGGCGTCACGCGTGGCGCGCGCCTGCGCCAGCGCGCTGGCGGGATCGATATCGGCCAGCTGCGCCAGTAGATCGTTGGGTTGGGTCATAGGGTCTCCTGAGAGGTAAGCGTGCGCAGCCAGGGCGCAATCTGTTCGGCGATAAGTTCAATAGAGCGCAGCGTCTCGGCGGGCGACGGCTCGACGGAATGAACCTGGAAAGAGATGTCGGTAACGCGCGACAGCACGCTGTCCTGCGCCAGCGAGGCGCGCACCGTGACAGCGTCACCGACATGGGCATCGAACTGGGCAAAAAGATCGTCCAGCGACTCGCCGCGCAGCTGGTGACCAGCGGCGCGATACTGCTGCGCCTGCTGGCGAATGCCCGGTTCGGCGATGCGGCGCGCAGCGGCCGCCGAATCGGCGACAAAGGCGGTGCGCGAGGCGAGGATGCGCGGCGCAACACCCGCAGGCAGCGCGTCGAGATAGGCGTCGATAATCGGGTTCTGAATGGCGTCAAGCGGCCGTGCAGGATCCTCAGCCGGGCGCGGCTGGGTGCGTGACAGCATCAGCCCATGTCCAGCCGCTCCGGCGCGCGCCGCCCCCTCGGCGGAGAAGGTGGCGATCCAGACGCGCTGCGCCAGCTGCGGGGCGGCGGGATAGAGACGGTTATCGGGATGCGCCAGCGACTCGCCGCGCCAGGCACCGATCAGCTGATGTAGGTTATCGGCGAAGGCGGCGGCGCGCTGGTCGAAAGTGAGACCAAACGGCAAAAAAGAGTCTGGGGTGCCGCCGGAACCGAGACCTATCTCCAGTCGTCCCTCAGTCAGCAGATCCAGCACCGCGGCATCTTCCGCCACGCGCAAGGCGTTCTCCATCGGCAGGGTGATGATCGCCGTGCCGAGGCGAATGGTGCGGGTATGCGCGGCGACGTGCGCCAGAAACACCAGCGGCGCAGGCAGGCCGCCTTCCGCTTCGTGAAAGTGGTGCTGGGCGATCCAGGCGCTGTCGAAGCCGAGCCGTTCGGCATGCTGAATCTGTTCGGTTGCCAGGCGATAGCGCTGCTGCGCAGGCGCCTTATCCAGCAGTCGGGTGAAAAAGCCAATGCGTCGCTTCATGCGGAAGCCCTTATGCGCGGAGTTAACTGGGGAATAGCGGCGATCAGCTCGCGGGTATAGGGGTGCTGCGGCGCGGCAAACAGAGTGACAGCGTCACCGCTTTCCACCACTTCGCCAGCGCGCAATACCGTGACGCTGTCGGCCAGATGGCGCACCGTCGCCAGATCGTGCGTGATAAACAGATAGGTCAGGCCCAGCTCACGCTGCAGCTATTGCAGCAGCTCTACTATCTGCGCCTGAACCGTGACGTCGAGCGCCGAGGTCGCCTCGTCGAGCACCAGAATGTCAGGGTTGAGGATCAGCGCGCGGGCAAGGGCGACGCGCTGGCGCTGGCCGCCCGACAGCTCGCGCGCGCTGCGCGACAGCAGCCCGGCGGGCAGCGCCACGCGCGCCATAACGGCCTCGACCCGCTGGCGGCGCTCGGCGGCGCTGAGCCGTTCAAAATTGCGCAGCGGCTCTTCAACGATCTGCAACAGCGTCTGACGCGGATCGAGGGAGGCGAAGGGGTTCTGATAGACGAACTGGATCTTCCTTCGCAGCTGGCGCAGCGCTTCGCCGCGCAGGCCACTGACGGGCGCACCCTCCAGCGTTACGCTGCCGCTGTCCGCCCGCTCGAAGCCGAGCAGAATGCGCGCCAGCGTGGTTTTACCCGAGCCAGATTCGCCGACCAGCGCGTGGGTCGACGCGCGCGCCACCTCGAAGCTGACGTTATGCAGCGCCTGCAGCCGCTGGTTTTTACCCAGCGCGAAACTTTTGCCGATAGCGGCGGCGCTAATTGCGGGCGTCGCCAGCCGGTCAGGCGCGCGGCGCGCGGCGCGCGGCGGGGCGGCATCGCGCAGTAGCTGACGGGTATAGGGATGCTGCGGCGCAGCGACCAGCTGAGCAGCCGGCGCCGACTCCTGAATCTCGCCGTGGCGGAACACCATAATGCGGTCGGCGCGCTCCACGGCCAGCGCCAGATCGTGCGTGACAAACAGCACGGCGGTGCCGGACTCGCGGCGCAGCGCGTCAAGCAGATCGAGGATGCGCTTCTGCACCGTGACGTCGAGGGCGCTGGTGGGCTCGTCGGCGATAATCAGATCCGGGCTGAGCGCCAGCGCAATCGCAATCAGCACCCGCTGCTTCATGCCGCCTGAGAGCTGATGCGGATAGTGATCGACGCGCTGCTGCGGATGGCTAAGGCCGACGCGCGTCAGCAGCGCCACCACGCGGCTGCGGCGCGCGGCGGCGCTGAGGTGGGTATGCAGGCGCAGGATTTCGTCGACCTGCGCGCCGATGGTTTTTACCGGATTAAGCGAATTGCCCGGATCCTGCGGCACCAGGCTGATGCGCACGCCGCGCAGCTGGCTGAGCCGCTTCTGCGACCAGTCGGCGATATCTTCGCCGTTAAGGCGGATCTCGCCGCCGTCGCGGCGGGCGTTATCAGCCATCAGCCCGATAATCGCCTGCGCGGTGGTGGTTTTGCCGGAGCCCGATTCGCCCACCAGCGCCACCATTTCCCCGGCCCGCAGGTCAAAGCTGACCTCATGCACGACCTGACGCCACTGATGCCCGCTGCGATAGCTCAGGCTGAGATGTTTAACCGCCAGCAGCGGTGCGGATGCGCTCATCGGCGACCTCCTGCAATCTGAATGCTGATGCGATTGGCGGCCAGCACCACGGCGCTCACCAGCAGGCCGGGAAAGGTGGTGAGCCACCATGCGGTAGAGAGATAGTTGCGCCCTTCGGCAATCAGCAGCCCCCATTCCGGGGCGGGCGGCGGCGTGCCGTAGCCGAGAAAGCTGAGGGTCGAAAGCGCAAGGATCGCCTGGCCGAACTGCAGCGCGGCGAAGGCAATCAGCGGCGTCAGCGCGTTGGGCAAAATATGGCGGCGCAGCACGGCGAAAAAGGTGCCGCCGCTGCCGAAGGCCGCCTCGACGTAGTCGCTGTGGCGAATGCGCACTACTTCACCGCGCGCCAGGCGGGCGAAGCTGGCGATTGAGGCGATACCCACCGCCAGCGCGGCGTGCAGCGTGCCGAAGCCGAGCAGGATCAACAGGCTCAGCGCCAGCAGCAGAGAAGGGATGGCGAGCAGTACGTCGACGGCGCGCATAATCAGCCTCTCGGTTTTGCCGCCGCTGGCCCCCGCCAGTACGCCGAGCGCGCTGCCTGCCGTCAGGCCCATCGTAACGGCGATCAGCGCAGCGGAGAGCGACGCCGAGGCGCCGTAGACCATACGCGCCCAGAGATCGCGTCCCAGCTGATCGGTGCCGAGCCAGTGTCCCGCCTGCGGCGGCAGACGCTGCGCCCCGGCGATACCGTCGGTGGCGCTATAGTTGGTAAAGAGCGCGGGCGCGATGGCGGCCACCACCGCCACTATTATCACCAGCCAGGCCAGCCATAAGCCTGGCTGCACGCGCAGCGTCCGGCGGCCGTTAAAGGCGCGGCGCGCGGAGGCGTAGTCAACCAGGCTCACAGGGCACCTCCGGCAACGCGCTGCAGGCGCGGATCGAACAGCGGCATCAGCAGATCGACCAGCAGGTTAATCGCCACAAAGCCGAGGGCGGAGATCATCACCACCGCCTGCAGCACCGCAACATCCTGATTGTTTACCGCCTGCTGCGTCAGCTGGCCGAGGCCGCCGAGGCCGAACACCGTTTCGGTGACCAGCGCGCCGGCGATCAGCTCGCCCAGCAGCAGCCCGGCGATGGTCAGCACCGGCAGCATGGCGTTGCGCAGCAGGTGACGCCACAGCACGCGGCTTTCGCTGGCGCCTTTGGCGCGCACCACCGCGACAAAGGGCTGCGTCGAGACCTCATCGATGCTGCGCAGCAGGATCTGCGCCAGCGGGGCAGAGATGGGCACCGCGACCGTGACGATCGGCAGCAGCAGTCCCTGCCAGGGCGAGGGATTGATCACCGGAATCCAGCGCAGCTGGAAAGAGAAGATCTGGATCAGCGCAATGCCGAGCCAGAAGGTCGGAACAGAGATAAACAGCGCGGGCACCGACTGCAGCAGCGAACGCAGGCCGCGCAGCGCGGGCTGACGCGACAGCGCCGCCAGCGCGAAGGCGATCAGCGTCGCCAGCAGAAAACCGCACAGCGCCAGGCGCAGCGTCCCCGGCAGGTTATCGGCGATCTGCGCGCTCACCGGCACGCCCGCCTGCACCGAAAAACCGAAGTCACCGCGCAGCATGGCCAACAGCGTATGCAAATACTGCTGCCACAGCGGACTGTCCGCGCCGTAGGCGAGCCGCATCTCCGCTATTTGCTGCGGGCTAAGCCCTAAGTCCGGGTTCTGAAACTTAATCAGCACCGCGTCGCCGGGCAGCACCTGCAGCAGCACAAAGGAGAGGGTAAAGGCGGCCCAGAGCACCAGCAGACCGCTACCCAGCCGTTGCAGCAAATAGTGTCGCATCATTTAGCCCGCCTTAATGTTTTTCCAGCCAGGCGCCGTAGAACGCCGGGCGACCCACCGCTTCAAAGCGCACGCCTTTCAGCCAGGGCGCCCCGGCAAACACCTGCGGCTCTTCGAAGATGGGAATAACGTAGGCGTTATCCAGCAGATAGCGCTGCGCGTCGCCCGCCAGCTGCAGGCGCTTCGCCGGATCGACCTCGGCGGAAATGGCCAGCAGCAGGGTGTTCAGCCTGTCGTCGCGGAAGCGCTGCACTTTGTCGCTGGAGCCGCCTTTTTGCAGCAGCGCGTCGCGGTTGCTGGGGTAGAACTGGCTCTTGATGACGTCGGGATCGGCGCGGCCCACTTCCGAGACGGTGAGCGGCGTCTTCAGCGGATCCAGGCTGTCGAGGGTTTTACTGCCCGCGTCGCCCGCCTTAACCGTCAGCGCTACGCCGACCTGACGCCACTGCTGGGCGATCAGCTGCAGCACCTCTTTGTTCTGCGGCTGCGGCAGGGATTCATAGATGGTCAGCGCCAGCGGCTTGCCGTCTCTGACGCGGATGCCGTCTGCGCCCGCTTTCCAGCCCGCCTCGTCCAGCAGTTTTTTCGCCTGTTCCGGGTTGAAGGTCAGTTTGTCGCTGAGATCGACAAAGCCCGCCGCGCTGGTGGCGATCACCGATTTAGCCTGCGGATAGTTGGGTGAGAAGAGGGTATCAACCACCTGCTTCGCGTTCGTGGCGTGCAGCAGCGCCTGACGCACGCGCAGGTCGCTTACCAGCGGGTTATCGGGACGGAAGCTGATGCTGTCGTTCACGCCGCGCGTGGGCGCCGCGTAAAGCGGAAACTGCTGATCTTTTGCCTGCTTCTCGTCATAGGCCTGCACCTGGCGGATGATGTCCGCCTGGCCCGCCAGCAGCGCGCCGATGCGCACGCTGTCTTCCGGCGTGACGATAATTTTGATGCCGTCTAGATTGGCTGGCCCCTGCTGCTGGCCATTTTTCGGCCCCCACTGATAGCCTTTGCGCGCGATAAGATCGACCTCGCGGCCCAGTTTTTCATCGCTGACCACAAAGGGGCCGGAGCCGATAATATGCCGCGCGTCGCCGAGCTGATCGAAATTACGCGCCAGGGTGCTGAGCGATACCAGACCAGAGCCGATGGTGGCGGTGCCCTGTAAAAAACCGGGCGAGGGCTTTTTAAAATAGAACTTCACCGTCAGCGGATCGATCACTTCGCTGTGGTCGTAGTTATTAATCACTTCAGAAACCGGCAGGCGCTGCGCTTTATTACCCAGGCCGTAGGTGTCGAAGTTTTTTGCGACCGCGCTGGCATCGAGCGGCGTGCCGTCAGAGAAGGTGACGCCGGGACGAAGTTTAAAGGTGTATTCGGTTTTATCCGCATTGCTGCTCCAGCTTTCGGCGATCCAGGGCTCGACCTGCAGCGTTTGCGGATTCTGCCAGGTGAGCTTGTCGGTGATCTGGTTCAGAATGCCGCCATTGGGATAGAAGCCGCCTGCCGGCGGGTAAAGATTGGTGTGCGCCTGCTGCTCAAGATAGATCAGCGTGCCGCCTTTCACCGGCGTCTCCGCCGCGTGAACCGGGATACTCCCTGCAAGCAGTGCAAATGCCAGCGCGCGCGGCAGTGGCGAAAAAGTAAAACGCGTCATGTGAATTCCTTTGTTATCAACTGCCTTAAAAGACGGAATTCATCATCGGACGCGGCGCAGGCCAAATGAACCAACGAATTGCGCAAAGCTTATCTGAAAATAACAAATAACGGCGCGTCATAAAAATAGCGCTCTTGCCAGAAGATGAGGCGTTTAATATTTCGCTGTTCGCCTGCCGTTAATAAATACAGCGCCACCTCGCTCTGCGGAAATAACAGCCGCTATGCCATTTTTCGCGTTCCTTTTTTCATATTTGTTGTTTTACGAATTATTAACCTCGCTCCACACTGGGTCGCAACGGGATATTAGTGAGGAAGGGTGAATGTCATATCGTCTGAGTTTGTTGGATAAATCGCCGGTGCTCGCGGATGAGCCGGCCAGCAGCGCGCTACAGCGCACCTTGCAGCTGGCTCAACAGGCGGAACGCTGGGGCTATCACCGTTTCTGGCTGGCCGAGCACCACAACACCGCGCAGCTGGCGAGTCCGTCGCCAGAGGTGCTCATCGCCTGGATTATTGCGCAGACGCAGCATATTCGCGTCGGCTCTGGCGGCGTGATGCTGCAACACTACAGCCCCTATAAAGTAGCGGAAAACTTCAACCTGCTGGCGTCGCTGGCGCCGGGCCGCATCGACCTGGGCGTGGGTAAAGCGCCGGGCGGGCTGCCGCTATCGACCCGCGCGCTGCAGGCGGGCGTGGATGCGCGGGGTAAGGGCAGCTTCGCCGAACAGCTGAAGCAGCTTGGCCAGTGGCTCGATGCGCCCCAGCAGCGTGACGCCGGGGATGAAGAGACCCTGCACGCCACGCCGCTGCCGCCGCGTCCGGCTAATCGTTTTCTGCTGGGCGCCAGCGAAGAGAGCGCCACCCTTGCCGCGCAGCAGGGCTGGCAGCTGGTATTCGCCGCCCATCTCAACGGCGACCGCCAGCTGATGGAGAACACCCTCGGCACCTACCATCGTCTTAGCGGCCAGCGCGCGCTGGTCGCGGTGCAGGTGGTGGTGGCCGACTCCCCGGCCGAGGCGGATCTGCTGGTCAACGGCCTGCGCCACTTCCACGTGAAGGTTAACGGCGGCCAGGGCGTCAACGTCGTCAGCCTTGAGCAGGCCGAACGCTATGTGCGTCAGGGCGGCTTTACCGACTATGTTATCGAGCCGCGCACGCCGTCGCTGCTGAAAGGCACCGCCGCGCAGGTCCATGCCCAGCTGGATGCGCTGCAGCAGCACTATGGCGTCGACGAATTTGTTATCGACACGCCAATCGCCGAGCCGAAAGCGCGCTTCCGCTCGCTGGAGTTGCTGGCGACGCACCATCTGGTCGCAGCCTGACCCTGGCGGAGAGAACCATGAGCACATTTGATTCCCAGCTGATCGCCTGGCGTCGCGAGCTGCATACCTGGCCAGAGCTCTCCGGCCAGGAAGAGGCGACCACCGCGCGCCTGCGCGCCTGGCTACAGGCGGCGGATATAGCCCTGCTGGACTATCCGCTGAAAACCGGGCTGGTGGCGGAGATCGGCCAGGGTGAATCGCTGATTGCGCTGCGCGCCGATATCGACGCGCTGCCGGTGCATGAAGCGAGCGGGCTGCCCTTTCATTCGCGTCATCCCGGCGTGATGCACGCCTGCGGCCACGACGTCCACAGCGCGGTGATGCTGGGCGCGGCGCTGCAGCTTAAGCAGTACGAGGCGCAGCTTAACGGCCGCGTACGTATCCTGTTTCAGCCGGCAGAAGAGATCGCCGCCGGTGCGCGCCAGCTTATCGACGCCGGGGTGCTGGAGGGCGTACAGGCAATCTTCGGCATGCACAACGAGCCGGGCCTGCCGACCGGGGTGTTCGCCACGCGCGGCGGCGCGTTCTACGCCAACGCCGACAAATTTATTATCCGCGTCAGCGGAAAAGGGGCGCATGCGGCGCATCCCGAAGCGGGCGTCGATACCATTGTCGCCGCCAGCCAGATTATTCAGGGGCTGCAAAGCCTCACCAGCCGCAGCTTCAACACCCTCGACAGCCTGGTGCTGAGTATTACGCGCATCGACGCGGGCAAAACCTGGAACGTGCTGCCCGGCAGCGTCGAGTTCGGCGGCACCGCGCGCACCCACGATCCTGACGTGCGCGCCGGGCTGGAGGCGCGCGTGCGGACGCTGGTGAGCCATTTCGCCGAGGCGGCGGGCGCGCAGGCGACCCTGAGCTGGCACGCCGGCCCGCCGGTGCTGGTGAACGATCCTGAATGGGCGCGCTTTTCCAGCGAGATTGCCGCGCAGGCGGGGTACCGCGTGCAGACGGCCAATTTGCATCTCGGCGGCGAAGATTTCGCCTTCTACCTGCAAAAACTGCCTGGCGCATTCGTCAGTATCGGCAGCGCCAGCCCGTTTGGCCTCCATCACTCCGCTTTCAATCCCGACGAGGCGCTGATTGCGCCCGCCGCCCGCTACTTCGCCCAGCTGGCGCAGCAGGCGCTGCAACGGCTCAACGCGCGATGTTGCGACGCCATCCTGACCTGATCCCCTGAACTGAACGGCGTTCGCGCGGCCCGATGCGCCGCGCGAGCTGCACCGCTGCAACCCAAACAGAGAGAACATCATGACGACGAGAGAGCTTCGACTGGGCACCATGCTGCATGGCGCATCCGGCAATATGTCCGCATGGCGTCATCCCGCCGCGCAGGCGGACGCCAGCATCAGCTTCGACTATGCAAAACGTATCGCGCGCAAAGCGGAAGAGGGCAAACTCGATTTCCTGTTTGTCGCCGACGGCCTCTATATCAATGAAAAATCGATTCCCCACTTTCTCAATCGCTTCGAGCCGCTGACGCTGCTGTCGGCGCTGGCGGGCGTCACCGAGCATCTCGGGCTGGTGGGCACGGTATCTACCTCCTACAGCGAGCCCTTTATCACCGCGCGCCAGTTTGCCAGCCTCGATCACCTGAGCGGCGGCCGCGCGGGCTGGAACGTGGTGACCTCGCCGCTGGAAGGCTCGGCGAAAAACTTCTCCCGCAAGCAGCACCCGGAACATGCGCTGCGCTACCGCATCGCCGACGAGTATCTCACCGTGGTGAAAGGGCTGTGGGATTCGTGGGAAGAGGATGCCTTTGTGCGCGATAAGGCGAGCGGCAAATTTTTCGAACCCAGCAAGCTGCACGCTATCGACCACCATGGCGATTTCTTCCAGGTAGCCGGGCCGCTGAATATTGAGCGCACGCCGCAGGGCCGTCCCATCCTCTTCCAGGCGGGTGCCTCTGAGGATGGCAAGAAGCTGGCGGCGCGCCATGCCGACGCGATTTTCACGCATCAGGCGACGCTGGAAGAGGCGCAGGCGTTCTACCGCGACGTGAAGCGCCAGCTGGAAGAAAACGGCCGCCGGCCGGAAGATCTGCATATTTTCCAGGGCGTCAGCGTCATCGTCGGCGACAGCGCCGAGGATGTCGAGCAGCAGTACCAGACCACCGCGGCGCTGGTGTCGATCCAGGACGCGCTTAACTACCTGGGACGCTTCTTCGATCACCACGACTTCTCGCAGTATCCGCTGGACGCGCCTTTCCCGGCGCTGGGCGATATCGGCCAGAACAGCTTCCGCAGCACCACCGACGAAATCAAACGCAAGGCGCGCGAGCACGGCCATACGCTGCGCCAGGCCGCGCTGGAGGCCGCCACGCCGCGTCCGTTGTTTCACGGCACGCCGGAACAGGTGGCGGACGGCCTGCAGCAGTGGTTCGAAAACTTTGCCACCGACGGCTTCATTATTCAGGGCGGCACGCCTGACACCTTCGAGCGCTTCGTCGATCGCGTGGTGCCGGTGCTGCAGGCGCGCGGCCTGACGCGACGCGACTATCCCGGCACCACCCTGCGCGCCAGCCTTGGCCTGAAGGAACCGGCTAATCAGTTCTCACAACAATAAGAGCACTTTCGCTATGCAGAACAAGAAAACCCTTATCGCTCTGCTGCTGCTGGCTAGCGCCAGCACGGCTTACGCCGACGGCACCAGCGTAGATTACAACGGCCAGCGCGTCAGTCTCGAAGCCAATAAAACGCCGATTAATACCGCGAAGAACGACCAGGCGGTGGCGCAGCTGCCGGCAGGCCATCATTTTGTGGTGCCGGGTGCCTTTACCGTGGCGGTTGCCGCGCAGAACTCGCCGCCGCTGACGGTCTTCTCCGACGACAACAAAACGCTGCTCGGCAGCGAGGTCGATATTGCCCGGCTGGTGGCCGATAGCCTCGGCCTGAAGCTCAACGTGGTGCCCACCTCGTGGGAAGACTGGCCGCTCGGCGTGGCCTCGGGCAAGTACGACGCGGCTATCTCCAACGTCACCGTTACCAGAGAGCGTAAAGAGAAGTTCGATTTCGCCACTTACCGCCGCGATACGCTCGGCTTCTACGTCAAGGCCGACAGCAAGATCAGCGCGATCGACAAGCCGGAAGATATA
This sequence comes from Pantoea agglomerans, assembly GCF_020149765.1. Taxonomy (NCBI): domain Bacteria; kingdom Pseudomonadati; phylum Pseudomonadota; class Gammaproteobacteria; order Enterobacterales; family Erwiniaceae; genus Pantoea; species Pantoea agglomerans. Next base: position 320,702 of record NZ_CP083808.1, on the reverse strand, counting down.
GCCGGGCTGCGCATTATCGTTGGCTCCGGCACCAACCAGGAGGCGGTGCTGCTCGCCTGGGATAAAGCCAATCAGGCGAAGGGGCTTAAGCCGTTCACGCCGATCTACACCAAAGACGACGCCACCCAGACGCTGGCCCTGCAGTCGGGCCGCGCCGACGCCTACTTCGGGCCGAACGTTATTGGCGCGTGGAAAGCGGCGCTGACCGGCAAAACCCGCCTGGTAGGCAGCTTCGACGGCGGCTGGCCAAAAGTGGCGCACATCGCGGTGACGGTGAAAAAGGGCAGCGGTCTGGCCGAGCCGATCAATACCGCGCTCAACGGCGTGATTCAGAACGGCGACTACCTCAAGGTGCTTAACCGCTGGGGCGAAGGCGTGGAGAGGATCGACCGTTCCGAAATCAACCCGCCGGGCCTGGGCGACTGAGAGGTGAACCATGAGCCAGCAATCTTTCCGCGACGTCTCGCCGGAGGCGCCTGAGCTGCAGCCGATCCTGACGGGGCTTTTCGCCTTTTACGAATCGCGCTACGGCGACTTTTTTCGCCATAACCAGGAGGTCGAAAAAACCGAATGGTATCTGCCGCCGCGCGGCCTGTTTATCGTGCTGGAGCGCGACGGCGAGATTATCGCAATGGGCGCCTACAAGCCGTTTGATGCGGAGACCGCCGAGCTGAAGCGCATCTGGACGCGCGGCGATCTGCGGCGTCAGGGGCTGGCGCTGCTGGTGGTGCAAGAGCTTGAGCGGCGCGCGCGGCGCGCCGGCTACCGGCGGCTCTACCTCACCACCGGCTTTCGCCAGCCGGAGGCGGTGCGTCTCTACAGCAGCTTCGGCTATCAGCCGCAGTTTGACCTCAGCGGCGACCTGGAGCGTTACGGGCAGCCGCCCTATGACGGTCGTCTGCGATTTACCAAGGTTATCGACGTCAACAGCGTCGCTCAGGCGAGTTGAGGAGAGAATATGAACAGGGAACATCAGCAGTTAAAAGTGGTGCCGGCGCGCTATCCGGCCCGCACGTTCGGGGCGATCGTCGCCCTGTTTATTCTGGCTGGCGTCGTGGAGTCGGTGGCGCTGAACCCGCGCTGGGAGTGGGGCGTGTTCGCCCGCTGGTTTTTCGATCCGGTGATCCTGCACGGTCTGGGGCAGACGCTGCTGCTGACGCTGCTCGGCACCATTTTCAGCCTGATTTTTGGCGGCCTGCTGGCGCTGGCGCGCCTCTCGTCGTCGTGGCTGCTCAGCAGTCTCGCCTGGGGTTATATCTGGCTGTTCCGCTCGCTGCCGCTGATTGTGGTGCTGATCATTCTCTATAACTTCTCCTATCTCTACGACACGCTCTCGTTTGGCGTGCCCTTTACCGCCCTCGCCTGGGGCCATTTCCAGACCATTAACGTGCTGGGGCAGTTTCCGGCGGCGGTTATCGGGCTGACGCTGGTGCAGGCGGCCTACAGCGCGGAGATTATTCGCGGCGGCTTTCTCGGCGTCGATCACGGGCAGATGGAGGCGGCCTCGGCGCTCGGCCTCTCTGCGACGCGCCGCACTTTCCGCATTATTCTGCCGCAGGCGCTGCGCGCCATTATTCCCACCGCCTTTAACGAGATTATCAGCCTCGCGAAGGGCACGGCGATGGTTTACGTCCTGGCGATGCCGGAGCTTTTTTACACCATCCAGATGATCTACAACCGCAACCAGGAGGTGATTCCGCTGCTGATGGTGGGCGCGGCCTGGTATCTGATCATCACCACGGTGCTGTCGGCGATCCAGCACGGCGTCGAACGCTGGCTGGCGCGCAGCGTCACCCGCGATCCCCAACCTTCACGCTGGCGCCAGTGGCGCAGCCGTTTAAACCCTGTTGCTGCACATAAGGAGATTAGCCATGTCCGAAGCCATTGATTACCGTCAGGCGCAGGCGACCGGCGCCATCACTATTACCGGCGTCAGCAAAAGCTACGGCCGCCACAAGGCGCTGGATAATGTGTCGCTGGCGCTGGATCCAGGCTCGGTAACGGTGATCGTCGGGCCGTCCGGCTCCGGCAAGTCGACCCTGCTGCGCACGCTTAATCATCTGGAGCGTGTCGATGAAGGATTTATTCAGATCGACGGCGACTATATTGGCTACCAGCGGCGCGGCGACAGGCTTTATGAACTAAAAGAGAAGGCGATTTTGCGCCAGCGCGTTAACGTCGGCTACGTGTTCCAGAACTTTAATCTCTTTCCCCATCTCACCGTGCTGGAGAACCTGATTGAGGCGCCGATTGCGCACCGCCAGCTCTCTAAGCGCGACGCCGTGGCGCGGGCCGGGGAGCTGCTGGATAGCGTTGGGCTGCGCCATAAGGCTGACGCCTGGCCGCGCCATTTATCCGGCGGCCAGCAGCAGCGCATCGCCATTGCGCGCGCGCTGATGCTGAACCCGCGCGTGATGCTGTTTGACGAGCCCACCTCGGCGCTCGATCCCGAGCTGGTGGGCGAAGTGCTCGACGTTATCAAGAAACTGGCCCGCTCGGGCACCACGCTGGTGGTGGTCACGCACGAGATCGGCTTTGCGCGCGAAGTGGCGGATAACGTGGTGTTTATGGTGGATGGCAAAATTGTCGAGCAGGGCAGCGCGACTCAGGTGCTGAGTAATCCGCGCCATGAGCGCACGCGCCGCTTCCTCGCACGCGTGCTGTAGGAAAGCGATGATGAAAATACCTTTACTCTCCGCGCTGCTGCTCGGCGCGCTCTCGCCCGCGCTGGCGGCAAGCCTCGACGTAACGCAGAATGAGACGCCGATAGCGGCGCCGGCCAGTCCGCAGGCGATCGGCAAGATCCCGCCCGGCTTCCGCTTTGTCGAGCCGGGCTATCTGACCGTGGCAACCGCCAATACCCATTCGCCGCCGCTGGGGCTGCTAGCCTCCGACAATAAAACGCGTATCGGCAGCGACGCCGATTTTGCGCGGCTGCTGGCGGACAGCCTGGGGCTGAAGCTGCATCTGGTGCCCGCCTCGTGGGAAGACTGGCCGCTCGGCGTCGCCGCCGGGCGCTATGACGTGGCGATGTTCAATATCGCGGTGACGGAGGAGCGGAAGAAGAAATTCGACTTCGCCACCTACCGCGCCGACGGCCATGCATTTCTGGTGAAGGCAAACAGCCCCATTACCCACATCAACAAAGCGGAAGATATTGCGGGGCTGCGTATTATCGTCAGTTCCGGCACCAATCAGGAGCGCATTCTGCTGGGCTGGGACGCACAGAACCGCGCCAGAGGGTTAAAGCCGGTGATGCCGGTTTACCTTACCGACGAGGCGGCGGCAACGCTGACGCTGCTTTCGGGACGCGCCGATGCGCTGTTTGGCCCGGAGTCGATGGCGGCCTGGAAGGTGGCGTCGCGCGGCGATACAAAGATTGTTGGCTACGGCCCGGTGCGCTCCTGGGTGGCGGTGACGACCAGAAAGGGCAACGGACTGGCGGAAGCGCTACAGACGGCGGTGAACAGCACTATCGCGGGCGGGCAGTATCAGCAGGTGCTTAACCGCTGGGGCGAGCAGAACGAGGCGATTAAAGCCTCAGCGGTTAATCCGCCGGGGATCGTTTACTGAAGCAGGGGCGGCGCTGGCATCGTCGCCTTGCCAGCGAAAAAGCCGCTTGTATTGAAGTGAAGGTGGCTTCGGGCGTTGGGGTAAATAGGGGTTATTTTATGGTTGCCTCTGCTCGCTCCAGCCAGCTGGGGTTAATCGCAGCCTTTTGCTGTGCGAGATACTGCTCAGCCATAGCGGTTTTTTGCCGAGCGACAGCCACACCTGGTTGCTGAGTGAAGGATCTTAACAGCTCTGTGTCAGGTAGCATGGAAATCGGTTTTCCAGACAGAATATCAATAGCTTCCACTTCCAGACTAATGGCACCGAAGGCTCCGGCGACGCTCAATATTTTTCCCGGAACGCTTTTCTGCCTGATGGCAAGAGCGACACCACCTGCCAGCGTGGCGGCACCTGCCACCCAGCCGGCCACGATAAGAGGTGAAAGCAATTTGTTGCAGTTATCGCCGAAATAGACCATCCGGTAACGGAAGTAACCGCCCCAGGGTTCGCGGGAACCAAAGGCATTGTGCATGAACCATGCCCGTGAATCATGGATCTGATCGTCAAATAGCGCCCGGACAAGACCAGCCGGATGATCTGCGTTACCAGCTTCGCCGGTTTCAGGAAACAGCACTTTCAGCCGGGATTCACCGGCGGTTTTCATGCGCAGCCACTCTGCGTATTCATCGTCAGTGTTCAGCAGGTACAGGGTATTTTTCAGCGCGTAAAGGGGTTCGTAATACCATGTTTGCGTACTATCCCGCCGCAGTTCCCAGTAATCCTCCCTGAACTCTTCAGCCCCCTGCCGAAGCTGGGTCTGACCGAGCGCGGCATCGAAGTCTTTCGGTCCCTGAGGCAGCAGGATAAAGCTGCCTTTGGGCGCGTTGATTAACTCGTTTTTGCGTTCATTTTCTACGGTTTTCTGTTTATCTGCCCGCTCTTGTTCATGTGCCTTGCGAACCTTCAGGTCACTATCGGCATCCAGGCCGTTGGCGGCAGCATCGCGGTAAAAACGCTGTGTTTTATAGGTTCCTGTGGCATAACGACCGATTCGCCAGGCAGTCAGCCAGGCCACCTGGGTTTCCATGGCGCTTTCAAGTGGCACAGGAGCGCTGGTGGGGGTGAACTGTGAGGCCAGTTCTGGGCAGGTATTTTCCTCTGGAGCGGTGAGGTTAAGGGTCAGGGTGCGCCAGGCATTGAAACGAGCTGTTAGCGTTTTATCTACTGCAAACTCCTGCAAAACATCAGGCGGCAATTCGCGCCACCGATCTTTTTTCAACGCTTCAGGAATGGCTTCGGGGGGAACCTTTAACGGCGCACCGGCGGCGAAAGCGGCGGCGTATATATCATGCAGGGCAATCTGTGACAGCAGCAAGGCATCGTCTGCCCCGTTCGCCTTGCCCTGGTCCCCCGGCGGATAGCCGCCGCCGAGGTCGGAGTGCATGCCGGGATAGAGTACCTCGACGAAGCGGGCTGGGTAGGTGCCATCGGTGCGACGGATGGAGTCCAGAGGAAAACAGAGACGCTGCTCGTGAGCGGAAACCAGATGCACACCGTGCTTTATTAGTCCGCCATATTTTTTTTCCTCCGGCAGTTCCTGATTGCCGTCAGCCCAGCCCATATGCCCTTCGGCAATCGGTGCAATATGCGGTATTCCGACAGATGCGACGGTATCGAGCAGGCCGAGAAACTCAACACTGAGAGGGATTTTCAGGTCGCCGGCCATCAGGCACTGCTCCGGTTTATCCTGTCCTTCCTGTGGGGCGGGAAGCAGTTCGCTGAGCCAGCTGACAAAGGCGCGTGCCGCCGCGGCTCCCCGCGAAAACCCGTAAATATATAGCTTAATACCCAGCAGCCTGACTTTTCCTGGTTCACCCGGATTAAGCGCTGCCCTCAGCCTGCTGTGTAGCTGCGGGGATTTGAGAAGGCGCTGAAACTCGATGTAGCGGTTACTGCTGCCGGTCAGTCCGAAGGACATCATAGAGCTGGACATGGCCTGAACCGACGCCCAACATTCTCCGTCGTCCATTTTACCGAGGCCGGTGGTACGTCGCAGCGCATCAATGATACGCAGCAGTCCCCAGTTAATCCTGTCTTCCCCGTGAGAGGCGAAGGCCAACCCGCCCATGGTGAAGTCAAGGTCCATAATCTCCGGGAACGGCGTACCGACGCCGGGCATATAGTACTTGTAATACTTATTACCGGCGGTCTCCGGAAAGTCTGTCAGTGACATGTCATCTGCCAGACCGGCGGCATATCCCTGGCCTACGGTGGCGCGAAACAGGCGGGCGATATTGGTTGGGTGTTTGGGGTCTGCGATGTTGAGGTCGTGATTGAGGTTGTTGCCAGTGCCGTCAAAGAACAGGCTGATATGCAGGGTTTTGCAGCAGGGCGGCGTGACCCGGCGGTTTGCGGCAAGACAGAGTTCGTTATGGTAAGCCCGCTCCTGGCTGTCCTGCTGGTGACAGTTTTTCCTGGTCAAAGAGGCAACAGAGGGAAGCCGACCCTGCTCCGGGAAGGACGGTGGATACCAGACCGGAGCATTGTTCATTTCGGACATACGGCAGGCTCCTTCATCTGAATGGGGTAGTTAACCGGATAAGCCGGACTGCCGTAATCGGCGCAGCTGGTCGTCACTTTTACCTGATCGCAGGGCAGGAAATGCACGGTGATGCCGCAGGTTTTTTCTGTGGACGTATAGGGCGGGAGGGGAATCATGCGTGAATGCTGTTTTTTCATCCGCCTGATTTTTGCGAACCATTCCCTGTTTTTATCACTGTACTCATCCCATGCACGATTTCTCTCTTTTTGAGACATCCCTCTGGTATTGGGTGGAGTGGGTTTTGGTTCTGTCATATCAAGAGTGCTACCCAGACCTGTTTCCCAGTCTACCCTGACGGTCATGCCGGGTTTCCATAATGGCGGTGCGCGGTAACAGCATCCTCCACCCCCTCCCTGAAAGGGGCCTATAGTATCCAGCCCGGACTGTCCGTTAACGCTGAAATAGTTAATCGCCCATTTGGTATGGTTGATGGCTTCGATAGTGTTAGCAAAAGCGATAGGGGAGCCGGTAATAAGCAGAACGACAAGGGTCAGCAGGGTCCTGTCACAAGGATTCATCCATAATTCCTTCTATATTCAGGGTCAAAATATGGCCTTAACTGGCGGTGGCGGTTTTCCGGGTCAAAGAGGCAACAGAGGGAAGCCGACCCTGCTCCGGGAAGGACGGTGGATACCAGACCGGAGCATTGTTCACTTCGGACATACGGCAGGCTCCTTCATCTGAATGGGGTAGTTAACCGGATAAGCCGGACTGCCGTAATCGGCGCAGCTGGTCGTCACTTTTACCTGATCGCAGGGCAGGAAATGCACAGTGATGCCGCAGGTTTTTTCTGTGGACGTATAGGGCGGGAGGGGAATCATGCGTGAATGCTGTTTTTTTTGGGTCTCAAGTTTTTTTACCCATGCCAGATATTTTTCCCTGTCCTGGAATCCGGGAAAACCTTCCGATGATCCCACGCCTGTTTCCCAGTCTACCTTTACAGTTATGCCGGGTTTCCATAATGGCGGTGCGTGGTAACAGCATCCTCCACCCCCTCCCTGAAAGGGGCCAATAGCATCCAGCCCGGACTGTCCGTTAACGCTGAAATGGTTAATCGCCCATTTGGTATGGTTGATGGCTTCGATAGTGCCAGCAAAAGCGATGGGGGAGCCGGTAAGAAGCAGAACGACACCGGTCAGCAGAGTCCTGTTACAAGGATTCATCCATAATTCCTTCTATCAACGGCCAAAATATGACCTTAATCCCTATGGTTTGTGCGTATTTTCCTCTGTTTTTTTGCATAAATCAAATCACCAGACAATAGATGCCTGATGCCCTCGTGGTGAATACGTGAGAAAGCGGGAGCGCGGCGGCCAGCATCTGGGGAGCTGAAAACACGTCAGGAAGTCATTGAACAATTCATAGCGGCAGGTATACGAAACTGTATCAGCATTGCCGACCAGGACGGGACGCGGAACAACCGACTCTGACTAAAGGGCTATTTATAAGCAGTCTTTTGAAGCTGGCGACGGGCTTTGAGCAGTAATCGATAGACCAGCTAAGCCTAACGAGAAAATGCCAAAAGCTTTATTCAGCGGGCACGAGATAACTGTCAGTGAGGCACTGAACTCAGGTTTGTCGAGAATCACCGACGCCATCAGCGTTCACGAGAGGGGGGCGACCGAGGCATGCAGTCGAACCGGCTAAGCGTGATGCGTATGGTAGGGTGGAGGTGGCTACTACAACGAACGAATCCAGCCAAACTAAACGGCCTGAGCCCGGTGCAGTCTTGAGCTCAGGCCATGTCAGTCGCCAGTTAATAAAGTGTTCAATATTCAGGTTCACTTCACTATGGGCGGCTTATCATAAAACTATTCATTATTACGGATTACGGTACTCTTCGTACGTTCGTGGTTCTGGATCGCCTTCTTTGCGATACAGTTTATCGGCTGCCTGCCGCTCTTTAACGTAAACCAGGGTTTCCTGCAGCTGGCGCTGCTCTTCAACCGGCATGGTATTAATCACGCCGCTGTTGATGGAGGCCTGAATTTTATCGAAGATTTCTATCGTAAATCCCAGGAACTCACTGTCGGTAAGGATCTCGTTCCGGTAAAGCTCACTGAGCGTTTTCTGCTTATCTAACTGCGTCTGGAGATCCGCTACCTGTTTGGTGCAGGCGTCCAGCTGCGCTGAGTCTGAAGCGTTTAAAGCCATTTTTCACTCCCTCTTTAGTTAACCGTTATTTAATTAAACAGCATCATCAGTGTAATCCTCTGTCTCGGGAGTTAACAGCGTGTGGTTTACCTCAGAACATCTGTTTCTGTTATAAAATTATCTACATTTAGGTTTTTGTTTTAATTTAATTAATTCATTCGGGATTATAACCTGCCTGTTTCAGCGTGGGGCGAGGGCGATCGAGGTCGGCATTCCTTGTGGAATGCGCTCTGATGCGGGGTTAGAGTGGGTTTTTAATAAGTCAGGTTGAAGTTTTTTCCGGCCAGCCTGCGCAGAGCGGCCGTCGCTTGATGCAGCGGAAGATCGGAAGGCCGAAAAGTTAATTTGCCTGGCTGCTGGCTCAACTGGCGAAAGGTGCCAGGATTAGCCCACAGCTTAATTAACCTTGATGGAGTCTCCCTATGGGCCGAGTTAAGATCCGGTGCCAACAGTGTGGAGAGCGCCGTTTCCAGTACACCCTGCAAAATGATGAAAAACATACCCCTCACGGCGCTGTCTGCTTGAGCTGCGGCAGGTGGATTGACCGAAATAATCTCTATCAGCTTGCTCTGGTCAGGCGGCGGCCGGACGAGCGCGACGGCAGCTGAATAAACGGCCGGGCCAGGCTGCACTACTGCAACCGAAGTGACAGGCCGCTGATGCAGTGACTCTGCCTTTCCCGTCAAAAAACCTGCTTTCCTGTCGCCTGTCCAGGGCCTGCAGGTGAGATATCCTTTAGCCCTTAAGTGGTGTCAGCTAGACTCTACTCAATCGTCCACGCCGTTTTTATAATGACGGCGGAAGTTTAAAAACAGGATAACCCGCTGATAACGCCTCTTTATCCGCTAAAACAGAATAATTTAAAGGCTTGCAATGAAAATCCGCTTTCTGTCAGCCAATGAGCATAAGCTGACCGAGGTACGAAAAATCCTCGAACCGGTAGGCGTCGACGTTCTGCCTATCGCCCGCCGTATCGATGAAATCCAGACGGAAAACGAAATTGCGCTGGTGCGCGACAAACTCACTAAGGCCTTTTCCATTATCGGCCGTCCGCTCTTTGTCGAGCATACCGGACTCTACCTTGATGGGCTGAATGGCCTGCCGGCCGGGCTGACGCGCATCTTCTGGAACCGGCTAGAGGCGGAGCGTTTCGCCAAGCTGGTGCAGGGACTCGACAGCCAGGCGGTCACGGCGAAAACCGTGCTGGGCTACTGCGACGGACGCAAAATGTACCAGTTTCACGGCGAAGTTCGTGGCACCATCACCGCCCAGCCCGTCGGACCGCGCGAATTTCAGTGGGACTGCGTCTTTATTCCGGAAGGCCATAGCCAGACCTTCGCCGAGATGGGCGAGCTGAAAAATGAGATCTCTATGCGAAAGCTGGCGCTCGACCGCTTCGCCGAATTCCTGAAAACCGCCCGAGGAGTGGCATGAAACCTGAACTAAAACGCGCCTACGACTCCGGCAAACTGATCCTGTTCGCCGGTGCGGGCATATCGCGCAATCTGGGGCTGCCGGAGTGGCATGAGCTGATAGCCCATCTGGCGAATGAGCTGGGCTACGATCCCAAAATATTCAACACCTACGGCACCCATCTTTCGCTGGCGGAGTATTACAAACAGAAGAAAGGTTCGCTTGGCCCGCTGCGCAGCTGGATGGATCGCGAGTGGCACCGGCCGGACATTGATGTCCGCTCCTCAGAAATTCATACCATGATTACCCAGGGCAACTTTAGCCGCATCTACACCACCAATTACGACCGCTGGCTGGAAGCAGCGCACGAGGCGCACGGCGTTCCCTACAGCAAAGTCGCCAACGCGGCGGACCTGGTGGCGCTGACCGAAGACAAGCGGCATATCATCAAGCTGCACGGTGATTTCGACGACGATACCTCGATTGTGCTGGATGAGAGCAGCTACTTCGAACGTCTCTATTTCGATTCGCCGCTCGATATTAAACTGACCCACGACGTGATGGGCAATTCGGTGCTGTTCGTCGGCTACAGCATCAGCGATTTTAACATCCGCCTCTTGTTTTACCGGCTGACCAAAATGTGGGGCAGAACCGGTCTGGCGACCGCGCGGCCAAAGTCTTATCTCTTCACCAACCGTAACAATCCGGTGGCGCGCGAGGTGCTGGGGCAGTGGGGCATTGAAATGATCGTCTCGGAAGAGGACGATCCGCGCAAGGCGCTGGCAGACTTCCTTAACGAGCTGATTTCATAATGAATTATCGCTCTTCACCTGTTAAGACAATCGCCTTGAAAAAAGGATGCAATCCGGCCGCATGAGGGATATACTGTATATATTAACAGTATCGGAGGGGCAAAAATGGCTGTCGAAATTAAATACGTAGTCGTCAAGAAGGGTGAAGAGAAAATGACGTTTGCCAGCAAAAAAGAGGCGGATGCCTACGATAAGATGCTCGACATGGCGGAGGCCTTTACCGACTGGTTAGCGCAGCATCAGCCCGATATGGACGAGTCTCAGGCGGAAACCCTCGGCCTGCTGCTTGCAGAGCAGAAAGAGGCGATTCAGCATATTCTGCGCACCAGCAAGCTCCCGGATGCGTCTGACTCCGCTGATGCAGCGAAAAAGGCTCGCGCGGCAGAGCACGCTGATGAAAATGGCGAAGGCGACGTTGCGCAGACCAAAAAGGTGCGCGCCGTTAAAGCGGCTTAAGTTCCTGCATCACACTAAAAACGCGCCGCAGTGCTTTTACCTGCGGCGCGTTTTTGTATGCGCGAAGCGTCTGTAGTCAGGCGCGTAACTTTCTATGCGTCAGTGAGCGAACAGAGAAAAGGTGCCGGAGTAGTAGCTTACCATCCACGCCACATAGACCAGCCACACCACCATACCCGCCGTTAATCCGAATTTACCCGTCATCAGCCTGCCTCCATTAAGTGTGCGGTTATCGAAACCGTTTACACAAATTGACAGAAGGTGGCGCGGGCTGGATTGTTCTGGATCAAAAAACCTGCATACAGCGATTAGCTGCTACATCGGCCTCGATCAAAAACCTTAGCGCAGGTCAGTGCGATCGCCACGCGTGGTGGGGTGAGAGACCACCAGAAACTCAACGTCGCTGTCGCTGTCGTTTCGCGCCTGATGTTTTGCTTCTGGAGGAACTTCCAGCCCCTGATGTGAGTTGAGCAGGTGACGCTCGCCCTCAAGCTCCATACAGAGGGTGCCGCGCAATACAAAAAAGAACTGACGACTCTGGGCGTGATAGTGACGAATTTCCTCGGTGCCAGCGGGCATCCGCTCGTGGATAATGCTGAGATCCTGCCGCTGCATCAGTATCCAGCCGTCGCACTGGTCGCCCCAGATATAGTGTTCGGCGTTCTCTTTCAACACCATAATGATCTTCCTTTCTCGTTCCGTGGAACCGATACCATAACGATTCTGAGCGGAAAAAAACATGCCTTTTCAATCATCTCGCTATGAATGCGCGCTTTTCATACGGCGGATAAAAGAAAACCCGCCGCTGGCGGGTTTTAGGGTGAGGAAGTGCGGCAGAAATTACTGCGCCGGACGCTCTTTATTACGCGAGCGCAGCTTTTTCACCAGGCGGTGCGCCTCGGCCTCGGTGGCCACCGCAGGCGAGGAGCCGCGCAGCGGCTTACGCGCCGATTCATGCAGCGTCAGCACGGTCAGCAGACCAATCACGCCTGCGCCCATCAGATAGTAGGCGGGCATCATCAGGTTATGGGTTTTGTCCACCAGCCAGGCGGTAATCAGCGGTGTGGTGCCGCCGAACAGCGAGACGGACAGGTTAAAGCCGATGGCCAGCGCACTGTAGCGGATATCGGTAACGAACAGCGCCGGCAATGTGGCAGGCATCGAGCCGCTGAAGCAGGTATGCAGCGCGCCCAGCACGATCAGTCCGGCAAACACCAGCCACATATTGCCTGAGGCCACCAGCATCATGCAGGGGATCGACAGCAGGATCAGACCGATAGCGCCGCTGCCGATGACCGGACGGCGGCCCAGGCGATCCGCCCAGTGACCCCAGAACAGCGTCAGCGGCATCATCACGAACATCACCACCATAATCAGCAGCAGGCTGCTCAGCTCGCCCATGCCGAGGACGCCGGTCAGGTAGCTCGGCATATAAGAGGTCAGCATGTAGTTGGAGACGTTAAACAGCAGCACCAGACCAATACATTTCAGCATCGGCTTGTGGTACTTCTTCAGCATCTGCATCACCGTCATCTTCGGTTTGCTATGCTCCAGCGCCTCCTGCTTCTCCATATGCTGCTGGAACGCCGGCGTCTCTTCCAGCTTCAGACGAACGTAGAGGCCAAACAGGCCGAGCGGCGCGGCGACGAAGAAGGGAACGCGCCAGCCCCAGTCGAGCATGGTCTGCTCCGGCAGCACCGAGGTAAGCGCCGTCACAAAGCCGGCGCCCAGCAGGTAGCCGCCCAGGGTGCCGAACTCAAGAAAGCTGCCCATAAAGCCGCGACGGTTATCGGTGGAATACTCGGCGATAAAGGTTGCCGCGCCGCCATACTCACCGCCGGTAGAGAAACCCTGCACCAGCCGTGCTACCAGCAGCAGTATCGGCGCAAGAATGCCGATGCTGGCGTAGGAGGGGATCAGGCCAATACAGAAGGTGCCGATCGACATCATGATCATGGTCATCGCCAGCACCTTCTGGCGGCCGATGCGATCCCCCAGCGGGCCGAATACCAGTCCGCCGATAGGGCGCACCAGGAAGGCGGCGGCGAAGGTGCCGAACGCCGCGATCAGCTGCGCGGTGTTACTGGCATTGGCGAAAAAGACTTTACCAATGGTCACGGCGAGATAGCTATAGACGCCGAAGTCGAACCACTCCATCGCGTTGCCCAGCGCCGCTGCGCCGACCGCGCGCTTCAGCATATCGTTATCGACGATGGTGATATCGTCGACCGTCAGCTCTTTCTGCTTTTTCTGCCAGAAATGCTTTTTGCTTTTATCTGTGGGTTGATTCCCGGTGCTCATAATATCCTCATTAACCAATGAGGCTCTTATAGCTTTCGTCGCCGAACTGCCAACAAACTATGGGAAAGAAAGCTATAAGCAGCCTGTTAAAATAAATTACGGCAGCTTGTTTACAACAATTTACCTTACTATAAAAACGGCCTCGCTTTCAAATTAGCAGATTTTTAGGCTGATATAGCCGAACAAACATGCAGTTGATGCCGTAATCACGGGTCAGCATGGTTTAAATCGCTTTGTCTCAGGAAGTTAGCCTGTAAAGAATCCGTAAAAAAAGAGCCTGGTAAGTTTAAAAACACAAATAACCCTGTTTATTATGAGGTCTAGTCAGAGGGCGTATTTTCATGAATCTGGCCTGAAAATAATCGACACCCTGTAAACCCAGTTTATAAGCCGATCGAAAATGTCATCAATCTGTCACCCCTTAAATCACGCGTTATTGCCGCCGCCAGCTAACATTCAGAGATAGTGTTGTTTTGCACGCGCCGCTCAAATCCGCGGCGTCTTTTCTGGAGGGGTTATGGCCCGATTTAGTGACAAACGTATCCTGATTACCGGCGGCACCAGCGGCATGGGGCTGGCGGGGGCGCAGCGCATTCAGGCAGAGGGCGGCCGCGTTGCGGTAACCGGGCGCAATGCCAGCCGACTGCAGTATGCCAACAGCGTGCTGCACGACAATGCGCTGCTGCTGCGCAACGACGCCTCGCTGGAGGCGGATATCGAGGCGCTGGGTGAAGCGGTGGAAAAGTGGGGCCGGCTGGATGGGCTCTGGCTGAATGCTGGTTATGCCGAGCTAAGCGAACTGGAGTCGGTGACCGCAGAGTCGTTTAACGCCATGATGAACGCCAACGTGCGTGGCCCGATGCTTCAGCTCGCCAGGCTCTCTTCTTTGCTTAACCCTGGCGCATCGGTGGTGGTCACCTCCTCATCCTCGACCTATGAAGGCGCGGCAACGACCAGCCTCTATGCCGCCACCAAAGGGGCGATTATTGCCATGGCGCGCAGTTGGGCATCGGCGCTGGCGCCGCGTGGCATACGGGTGAATGTGGTGGTGCCGGGGCCGATCGAAACCCATTTCCGCGATTTTATGCCGGAGACGGCGCGTCAGCAGTTCGAGGATTTTATCGTCAGCCAGGTGCCGCTGAAGCGGGCCGGGAAGGCGGAAGAGGCGGCGGCGGTCGCGCTGTTTCTGCTCTCCAGCGACGCCTCTTTTGTGACGGGCAGCCAGTACGCGGTCGATGGCGGCCTGGTGCGCTACTGAAATCTGGGGCAGCCTGCGCTGCCCGTTAAGCGATTAACCCGGATAGATGCCGCGCTCTTTACGCGCCATCAGAATGCGTTCGCAGGCGACGATATAGGCCGCGGTACGCAGCGAACACGCTTTCTCTTTGGCTTTGTTCCAGACGTGTACCATCGCGTCGGTCATGATCTTATCCATGCGCGCGTTGATCTCATCTTCGCTCCAGAAGAAGCTCGCCATATCCTGGACCCATTCGAAGTAACTGACCGTTACGCCGCCTGCGTTACAGATAACGTCCGGCACTACGATGATGCCGCGTTCGGCCAGCACATCGTCCGCTTCGGGATAGGTTGGGCCGTTGGCGCCCTCCAGCACCAGCTTGCAGCTCAGCCTTTCCGCGCGCTCGCGGGTGATCTGTCCTTCCAGCGCCGCAGGGATAAAGATATCCATTTCGGTGCGCCAGAACGCCTCTTCATCGATCTTTTCCGCACCGGGGAAGCCGAGGATCTGCTTGTGCTCCTGCTGCCAGCGCGACAGCTCCGCCATATCGATGCCGTTGGCGTTGGCGAGAGTCGCACTGTGATCCTGGATCGCCACGATAAAGGCGCCTGCTTCATTGAAGAGACGCGCCGCTTCGCTGCCGACGTTGCCGAAGCCCTGCACCGCGACGCGCGCGCCCTCAACGGGAATGCCCGCGCGGCGCGCCACTTCGCGGCCGGTAATAAAGACGCCGCGTCCGGTCGCCTTCTCGCGTCCCAGCGAGCCGCCCAGGTGGACCGGCTTGCCGGTGACTACGCCGGTTACGGTGGTGCCGCTGTTCATGGAGTAGGTATCCATCATCCACGCCATCACCTTGCTGTTGGTGCCGACATCCGGCGCGGGAATATCTTTCTGCGGGCCGATAATGATGCCGATTTCGCTGGTGTAGCGGCGCGTCAGGCGCTCCAGTTCGCCTTCCGACAGCGCGAAGGGATCGCAGCGGATACCGCCTTTGGCGCCGCCATAGGGCAGATTGACCGCGGCGCACTTGATGGTCATCCAGGCGGAGAGCGCCATCACTTCGTTCAGATCGACATTGGGATGGTAGCGAACGCCGCCTTTACCCGGCCCGCGCGACAGGTTGTGCTGCACGCGATAGCCTTCGAAGTGGCGGATAGAGCCGTCGTCCATCTGAAGCGGGATATCGACAATCAGCGCGCGTTTTGGATGGCGCAGCGTATCGATCCAGCGTCCCAGCTCGCCCAGATAGGGCGCGACGCGGTCGATTTGCTGAAGGTAGGTGGACCAGGCAGATGTACTGTTTTCAGACGCGTAGGATAACTTTTCCATAAAGACCTTTCTTTTTTAAAGTCGTTTATTATGTGTTGCCGTGGATGGGGAGCGGATCAAACCGCACCCCGTTAATTTACCACTTACCGAAGAAAGATAATTTTTCTTCCGCGGCTGAAAACAGGCGTTTTGCTACATTTTGGTGCAGCGCAGTGCATAAATAATGTGGCTGGCCGCGCCGCACTGAATAAAGATGTGCTTATGTTGCATGCTTGTTGCATAAACAGGATTTTTTGTCACTTTTCAGTTCCTTGAGTTGTCTCATAAATTGAACAAATTACGCCCGCTGCGTATTGACTTGGCAGAGTAAATTCGCCGCATGAGCCAGATTAATGAGTGGATTACTTTTCGTAATGGCAGAAGGGCGAGGCTGAATTAAAGCGCCATCACTGCCTCTATTTCGATTTTGAGATCGGGCGAGAAAAGTGCGCTCACCTGCACTAAAGAACTGGCTGGCAAATGGTCGCCGTAATAATGAAACAGCACCTGGCGCAGGGCGTCGATATCCTCGAAAGAGGTGATAAATAGCGTGACTTTCAGTAAGGCGCTGAGCGTTTTATTTTCCGCCTCAGCGATCAGCTGGAACTGGTCAAATATCACCTTCGTCTGCTCCGCGACAGAGCCGGTTTGCGCGGCGCTGCCGTATGCGGTCAGGCCGGAAACATAAAGCGTATTCCCGTGCTTTACCGCATGAACATAGGGTGCCTTAACTTCGCCCAGCGCGGGATAATTAATTCTTTCGATAGCTGACATCTGTTTTCCTTTTCATTCAGGGCAGGGGTAACGGCTATATCTGCCGGGCATCACCCGATCGCGTTGATAAAAGCAGCTAAATATGCACGGCTATTTTGCTGCCGCCTCGCCGCTATTGACCGGGCTAATCGCGTCATAAGAGATTGCCGCTGTGAATAAATCGCCTTATCGTTATATAATTTCAAATACAACGAAAGTGGTAAATTCAGGTTACGCTTTCCCGCCGTTAATATCACCTGCAGAACTGACTTAATAAAAATGAAATGTATGACCCGCGCGCTTTTTCAACCTCAGGCGCTTAGCCTGCTTATTTTCACCGCGCTACAGACCCAGGGCGCACAGCCAGCCAGCGATGAGACGCTAACGGTTTCCGCTGAGCCGCCATCGCTCTCCAGCCAGGAGGATGCCACGCAAAAAAGCGCTATGTTGGGCAATGCCGGCAGACTGGCGGTGCGCAACGCGCCTTTCTCTGTCCAGTCGCTCTCGCGTGAAATGATGAAGCAGCAGCAGCTAAAAAGCGTCAGCGCGCTCTATCGCTATATGCCGTCGGTCCAGGGAGATGGCGTCCGCCCGCAGACGCGCGGCATGCAGGGCAGCGTGGTGCAGAACAGTATGATCGACGGCCTGAACGTCGTCTCGACTACCGACTACGCGGCAGAGCAGTTTGACCATATCGAAGTGCTAAACGGCCTGGCCGGTTCGCTCTACGGCCCGGCTAATCCGGCGGGGCTGTTTAATTTCGTGGCGAAGCGCGGCACCGATCTGCCGCAGCATCACCTGAGGATCGGCGGCGGCAGCGGCGGCAATCATAATCTTGCGGCGGATTTCAGCGGCCCGCTCGATCAAAATGATCGCCTGCGCTATCGCCTTAATCTGCTGGATGACGAGGGCGGCGGCTATGTCAGCGGCAGTAAGGTGCGCCGTCAACTGGTGAGCCTCGCGCTGGACGCTAACCTCAGCGACAGCACCGTGCTGGAGAGTAACTTCAGCTATTACCACTATTACGATAAAGGCCTGCCGGGGAAATTCGCGCTGGGCAACGGCCTGACCTTCCCGGCGGCGCCCGACCCGAAAAAGGCCGGGCTGGGGCAATCTTATGCGGGCGACGATAACCATACCCTGACGGCAGGGCTGCGCCTCAGGCATGACTTTGACGGCAACTGGCAGGGTGAAGTCGGGGTGCTGCGCCAGATCGCCGATCGCGAATCGACCGGCGTTACCAACACCTTTACCGATCGGGCGGGGCGCTACACCACGACGACCTCTTCCTCCACCGCCAGCCGCTTTACCATCAACAGCTATCTGGCGAACCTGAACGGCGAAGTCGATACGGGCTGGATCCACCATCAGATTGCTGCCGGCATCCGCGGTTTTGTCTGGAAGAATATGAATCCGCGGCGCGGCGCGACCTCGACGCTTGGCAGCGCCTCGCTGGAACAGCCCTCGCGCTTTAATCGTCCTGACTATCCCGACTTTACCGACCGCTATCACTCCACCACCGCCACGCAGCACGCCTTTCTGCTGAGCGATAATCTGCAGTTTTCGCCCCAGTGGAGTCTGATGCTGGCGGGCAGCGAAAGTCTGCTGAGTTCAGCTAACTACGCTAAAACCGGCGCGCGCAGCAGCAAATCCTCTGATAAAGGCTTCTCCGGCTCCGCCAGTCTGGTCTATAAGCCGGTGGATCCGCTGACGCTTTACCTCACCTGGGCGGACAGCCTGCAGCAGGGGGACGCCGCGCCGACGGGTGCCACCAACGCCGGCACCATCCTTGCGCCTTACCGCAGCAGGCAGGCGGAAATCGGCGCTAAGCTGGCGGTGAATCGGCTGCTGCTGACGGCGGCGCTGTTTGAGATTAAACGTCCCTTTGCCTATACCAGCGGCAGCGGCGTCTATGCGGTAGACGGCGAGCAGCGCAACCGCGGCCTTGAGCTGATGGCGGACGGCGAGGTGACGCCGAGACTGCATATCTACGGCGGCATGACCTGGCTCGATCCGCGTCTGTTCGATACCGCCAGCAGCGCGACGCAGGGCAAACGGGTGGTGGGGCTGCCGCGCTACAGCGCCAGTCTGTTCGCCGCCTGGGATCTGCCTGGCCTTAGCGGCGCGGATCTGCACGGCGGTGCTCGCTATGTCGGACGCCGCGCCACCGACAACGCCAACAGCGGCTGGGTAAGCGGCTACACCACGCTGGACGCGGGCGCGGGCTATCACACCCGCCTGATGAATACCGACACAACCTTTCGCCTTGACGTCACCAACCTGACCAACCGTCACTACTGGACCAATATCGTGCCGGGCGGCCTTAATGGCTACAGCGGCGCGGGCTATGCCAGCGCGTCGCTCGGCGAGCCGCGTCAGGTGCAGGTTTCAATGCAGCTCGATTTTTAAGGAATCTGAACAATGAAAATGTTACTGCGGGCCAGCCTGGCGCTGACGCTGAGCCTGGCGGCAGGCGTCACCTGCGCCGCCACGCTGACCGACGACCTGGGGCAACAGGTCGAACTGCCGCACCCGGCGCATCGCATTGCCGACGCCTGGTATGCACACCACTCGCTGCTAATGACGCTGGGCGCGGGGGATCTGATTGTCGCCACCGTGAATCATCCGGCAGACCGGCCGTGGATGTTTAAGGTGCAGCCCTCGCTAAACCAGGCGCTACAGGCGCGCGGCAAAACCTTTTCCAGCGAGGCGCTGGTGGCGCGCGGCGTCGACGCCATCTTTGTGCCCGCGCAGGATCCCGATGCGGCAAGCTACCGCCAGGCGGCAATCCCGACGCTGAGCATGCGCTTTGACGCTGTGGCGTCGATGAAACGTTCGCTGCTCACCACCGCACAGGTAGTCGGCACGCCGGAGGCGCAGCGTCGGGCGCTGGCCTATAACCACTATCTGGATGCGCAGATCGCCGCCGTCAGCGCGCAAACCGCGTCGCTGAGCGACGCGCAGCGGCCGCGCGTGCTGCATATCCAGTCGCTGCATCCGCTGAAAATTGATGGCGGCCAGACGCTGATTGACAGCTGGATCCGGCTCGCCGGCGGCCAAAACGCGGCGGCGCAGGTGACAGGCAATATGAAAGAGGTTTCGCCAGAGCAGGTCATCGCCTGGGATCCTGATGTGATTATTATCGGCGCAGGCGCGGGCAGGCTGGAGGATTCGCCCTATGCCGCGCTGTTCAGCGGCGTGAAGGCGGTAAAAGCGCATCGCGTGCTGCAAAATCCGTCGGGGGTATTTCCCTGGGACCGCTATGGCACGGAAGTGGCGTTGCAGATCCTCTGGGCGGCGAAGCAGCTGCATCCGCAGCGCTTTCCTCAGCTCGATATGATCGCCGCCACCCGCACCTTCTATCAGCGCTTTTACGATTACCCGCTGCGCGTGGATGAGGCGAAAAGGATACTGGCGGGTTTGCCGCCGATTTCAGGCTGAAATCGCCAGCCGCGCGTGGCTGAACAAAGTGTGCGGCGGCTGGCGTAAAAAGCAGCAAAGCAGCTGAATTCGGAACATGCCGAGGCAATGTGCGCTGGGAGAAAGTGTGACGTAGCGCTAAAATAACCCCTTAGTCGCAGCTGAGGTCTGACAAAAACAATGATTGCACGTTTTTCCCCGATAGCTCTTTTCGCCGTCGTCGCGCTCGCCGGATGCGCGAAAAAACACTCTTACCAGGACGATCCCACCTTTGCCGCCGGTCCCGCACAGGTCAGCGTTTCCCACGTGATGACGCGTACCGATGACGGCTCCTCGGTGTTTGTCACCGTCGATGGCAAAGATGCCGGCAAGCTGAACGGCGGGCAGAGCAAAGATCTTTTCCTGACGCCAGGCAAACATAAAATCGGCGGCTACGTCGCTACCCTGTTTGGTCTGGGACGCGTCACTATCAATCCGGTTGAAGTGAACACCGCCAAAGGCGAGGTGAAGCATGTCGCCTATGAGGTGAAAAGCGACAAGCCGACCTTTACCGAATGGACGCCGCCCGCGACCGAAGGCTAAACGCCGCTCTCTGGCCGGTCAGCCGCCGATCGGCCAGCTTCTCTTTCTTCTTTTCCATCCTGCCCGCTACCCGCGCCTGCGCGCCTGAAAGCTTTACCGCTGCCAATGATTG